>JADGEP010000112.1 GCA_016744275.1 Candidatus Krumholzibacteriia bacterium
CTCTGATGAGTTTTGGCTACAAGCTGCAAAACCGGGTGGTCACGGCGGCGGACTTCAATCCCGCCCTGTTGAATGATCCGGGTGAGACCAACAATTTCATCACCCGCTTTCAGGCCCTGATGCCGATTTTTAACGGTGGCAGCGGTATCAATGGCAAGCGCGCCGCCAACGCCATGAGCCGGGCGGCCGCGCATCAGCACGTGCGCGCCGAAGAAACCGTACGCTACCATGCCATCCAGGCCTTTGAGGGCTTGGCTTTGGCTGAAGCCTACGAAATCGTGATGACCGCGGCGGTGCGGTCGGCTACCGGTCATGTGCGCCAAGCCCAATCCATGGTGGACAACGAAATGGCCACCGAAGCGGATCTGCTTCAGGCCAAGGTCTACCTCAGCGGTTTGCAGCAGCAGTTGATCCAGGTGCGCAACATGATGGCCATCGCCGGCGAGAACATCAAGCTGCTGACGGCCGTGGACACCCCGTTCCCCATTGCCGCCGAAATGCAAAAAGAGGGCACCCAGGAGGTGCTGCTCCATGGGCGTTTTGACCTGGGCGCCGCCGCCGGGCGCAGCGACATCATGGCCCGGCGCGAACAGGCCAATGCCGCCGGCAACATGGTCGGTGTTGCTCGCGGTTCCATGCTTCCCCATCTGAACCTGAGCGTGCAGCGTGATCTCTACAGCACCGAGGACCTGTTTGGCAGCGACGCCAAAAGTTGGACCATGGGCGTCTACGCCACCTGGGACATTTTCCGCGGCATGCAGAACATCAGTGAGGTCAAAAAGGCCAAGGCCCAAAAGCGGGCGGCCGAGCACATGTTCGATTTTGAAACCCGCCAAGCCCGCGTGCAAGCCACCGAGGCACTGCTGTCGGCCAAGGCCGCCCACGAAAAAGTTATCGTGGCCCAGGATGCGGTCAGTGCCGCCCGTGAAGGCCTGCGCATCGTCACCAACCAGTACCGCGAGGGCTTGGCCAACATGGTCAACCTGCTCGACACCCAGGCCGCCGCCACCATGGCTGAAGGCAACCTGGTGCAGGCCCGGCACGACTATCAGGTCGGCCTGGCCAGCCTCGTATTTGCCGGCGCCCAACGTCTTGAATCCAACTCTGCTGCAAGCACCACCCCGAATCCGGACCCGAGCCGGTAACAGGAGGACCGATATTCATGTCATTCCGCAATCAGATTCGAATCGGCGCCACACTCGCCATGATGACGATGCTTTTTGTGCTCGCCGGTTGTGGCGACAAGGCCGAGACCGCGGCAGCCCAGAGCAAAGACGTCAAGGCCACCACCGCCTTGGTCCGCGTCGGTGAAGTGGCCCGCAATGTGACAGCCACCGGCAGCCTGCAGGCCGGCACTACGGTCATGGTTTCGACCCGGATGATGGGTTGGGTGCGCGAAGTGCATGTGACCGAAGGCCAAAAGGTCACCCGAGGCGACGCCTTGGTCAGCATCGACGACTCGGACCTCCTGGCCAAAAAAGCCCAGGCTGAAGCCGGCATCGCCGAGGCATCAGCCGTATTGGCCAACGCCCAGAAAATGGCCGAGCGATTCGAGAACCTGTACGCCGAAAAATCTGTTTCCAAGCAGCAACTCGACGACGTATTGACCGGACGTGACCGCGCCGCCGCTGGCGTCAAAATGGCCAAGGCCGGATTGGCCGAAGTGAAGGTTCACCTGAGCTATCTGGACATCACCGCGCCGGTCGATGGCATTGTGACGCGCAAGATGATCGAAACCGGCAACATGGCCAATCCGGGCCTGCCCTTGATCAACATGGAGAGCGCGGGCGACATGAAAGTGGTCGCTCACCTGGGCGAAAAAGATGTTTCGGCCGTGGCCCTTGGCACGCTGGTCAACGTCGAAGTGACGTCTCTCAGTGGAGCCACATTTGCCGTGCCGCTGACCAAGGTGGTGCCCACGGCCAACCCGGGAAGCCGCACCTACGACATCGAAGCGGCCCTCGACACGGCAGACCCGCGCTTGAAGAGCGGCATGTTTGCGAGAGTCACGGTGCCGACCGGCTCGCGCGAGGCCGTTCTGGTGCCCGCCGCAGCGGTCTACAAAAGGGGCCAGCTGACAGGTGTCTGGATCGTGGCCGCGGACAAGACCGCACATCTGCGCTGGGTGCGCCTGGGCCACCCGGTGGGCGATGACTATGAAGTGCTGGCCGGCCTGGATGGCAACGAATCCATCGTGCTGAACAGCGCGACGCCCCTGACTGAAGGCGACAGGGTGGTGAACTGACATGGAAAATAAACACACGGAAATCCCCAAGTACGGCGGGGCGACGGGCCTGGCTCAGGTCTTTATCAATTCGAAGATCACGCCGCTGTTGATTTTGGCGACCGTATTGTTGGGCGTATTTGCCCTGATGCTCACGCCGCGCGAAGAAGAGCCGCAAATCGTGGTGCCGATGATCGACGTGATGGTGATGATGCCGGGCGCAACCCCGGAAGAGGTCGAGAACCTGCTGGCCCGGCCCATGGAGCAGAAGATCTGGGAAATTGAAGACGTCGAATACGTGTATTCGGCCTCCTACCCCAGCTTTGCCATGGCGACCGCCCGCTTCCTGGTGGGCACGGATATGGAAGAGGCCATCACCCGGCTGAACAACAAGGTGTTCGGCAACGCGGACCTCTGGCCCCAGAGCATGAAAACGCCGCCGCTGATCAAAGTGCGCAGCATCGACGACGTGCCCATGATGACGTTGACGTTGTGGAGCGACCAATACGAAGGCTATGACCTGCGCCAGATCGCCGGCGAATTGAAGAACGAAGTCAGCTCGATCACGGATGTCTCCGTGATCGAATTGATGGGCGGGCGCAAGCGCAGCGTCAACGTTCAGCTGGACCCTCAGCGCATGGCCGGCTTCAACATCACGACCTTGTCCATCCTGCCGGCCCTGGAAATGCAGAATACCAGCTTGCCTTCAGGCAGTTTTGCCGCGGGCAACAATCAGTTTGTCGTGGAAACCGGCACCTTCCTGCGGTCGGCCAACGATGTGGCCAATTTGGTGGTCGGCAGTTTCCGCGAGCGTCCGGTGCGCCTGATGGACATCGCCACAGTCACCGATGGCCCGGCTGAAGTCGACAGCTACACCTTCCTGGGCGTGGGCCCGGCCGGGGCTGAAACCGGGATCGACACCGAAGCCTATCCCGTGGGCAGCGAACACGCGGCCGTCACCATCTCCGTCGCCAAACGCATCGGCAGCGACGCCACCCGAGTGGCCGACAACGTGCTGGCCAAGGTGGAGCATCTGAAGGGCAGCCTGATCCCCGAAGACGTGAACATCACCGTGACGCGCAACTACGGCGCCACAGCCAAGGACAAAGCATCCAACCTGATTTCGAATCTGGGCCTGGCCATTTTCCTGGCCGTGGTTGTGGTCTTTTTGGCCATGGGTTGGCGCGGGGCGACGATCATTTTCCTGTCCATCCCCACCACCTTCAGCCTGACGCTGTTCATCTACTACATCATGGGTTACACCCTGAATCGGGTGACACTTTTTGCGCTGATCCTAGTGACCGGTATAGTCATCGACGCGACCATCATCATTGTCGAAAACATGCACCGGCATTTCCAAATGAAGGGCAACGCTTCGTTAAAAACGGCCCTTGAAGCCATCTTCGAAGTCGGCAACCCGACCATCCTGGCCACCCTGACAGTGATCGCCTCGATGATGCCCATGGCTTTTGTGCGCGGCTTGATGGGGCCCTACATGGCGCCCATGCCCATTGGCGCTTCGCTGGCCATGGTCTTCAGTCTGCTGGTGGCATTGACCATATCGCCCTGGCTGGCGGTGCGGTTGCTGAAGCCGAAAAAGTTGGCTGGCAGCGAAACGGGTGTGGACCCGGACCTGGCGCAATCCCACGATACGGCGATCTACCGCACCTACAACAAGGTCGTGCGGCCGTTGATCGATTCGCCGCGCAAAGGTGTGATGGCCTTGCTGGTGATCGCCCTGCTGACCGTGGCCTCGACCTTCCTCTTTGTGACGCGCACGGTGCAGGTGAAAATGCTGCCGTTTGACAACAAGAGTGAATTCCAGGTCATCATCGACACCCCCGAAGGCACGACCCTGGAATCGACCACCCAGATGGCCCGCGAGATCGGCGACTACCTCGCAACCGTGCCCGAGGTCATGGACTACGAGATCTACGCGGGAATCGCCGCGCCCGTAAACTTCAGTGGCCTGGTGCGCCACTATATGATGCGACAAGGCCCCAACGTGGCCGACATCCAGGTCAACCTCGTGGACAAATCCATGCGGGATGATCAGAGCCACGCCTTGGCCAAGCGGGTGCGTGGACCCATTGTGGCCATTGCCGAGCGCTACGAGGCGGCGGTCAAAGTGGTGGAAGTACCGCCCGGACCGCCGGTGTTGTCGACCCTGGTGGCTGAAGTCTACGGCCCCACATTTGAAGGCCGGATCGAAGCCGCGCGCCAAATCAAGGAAGTCTTCGAGAACACCCCCGGCGTGGTGGACATCGATTGGTTCGTGGAAGATGACCAGTCTCGCTACACCTTGACGGTGGACACCGACCGCGCCGCTGTGCGCGGAGTCAGCACCCAACAGGTGAGCATGACTTTGGGCGTGGCACTCAATGGCCACGACGCTGGCCTGGTCCACATGGACCCGTCGGCAGAACCGGTGCCCATCAACGTGCGGCTGCCCTATGCCGACCGCTCTAGCACCGAGAGCCTGAACGACCTGTACATCTACAGCCAGGCAGGTGCTCTGATTCCGTTGTCGGATGTGGTCAAGGTCGAAGAGTCGGTCAACCACAAGAGCCGCCACCGCCGCAATCTCAAGTCCGTCATCTATGTGACTGCCGATGTGGCTGGTGAACTGGAGTCGCCGGTCTACGCGATCCTCGACATGAAGAAGAAGATCGCCAAGTTGACCATGCCCGATGGCACCGAAATCGAACAGTTGTCGACGGTGCAGCCGCTGACCGAAGAAAACTACGCCATGAAATGGGACGGCGAGTGGCACATCACCTATGAGGTCTTTCGGGATCTGGGTGTGAGTTTTGCCGTGGTGCTGGTGATCATCTACCTGTTGATTGTCGGCATGTTCCAAAACTTCACCGTGCCGCTGTTGATGATGATCCCGATTCCTCTCACCCTGGTGGGCATCATTCCGGGACACCTCATGTTCGGCGCGTTCTTCACCGCCACCTCCATGATCGGCGTGATCGCCCTGGCCGGCATCATGGTGCGCAACAGTGTGCTGCTGATCGATTTTATCGAATCTCGTCTGGGTGATGGCATTGAACTGAAAGAGGCCGTGATCCAGGCCGGCGCGGTGCGCTTCCTGCCCATCGCCTTGACTGCAGGTACGGTTGTCACCGGATCATTTGTGATGGTCTTCGATCCGATTTTCCAGGGGTTGGCCATTTCATTGATGATGGGTTCATTGTTGTCGACGGTGTTGACGGTGGTGGTGATCCCACTCTCCTACTATCTTTACAAAAGATAGAGGGGAATCTTTAATTCCTACTACAGAAGAACCCAAGCACAAAAGCCCGGGAATTCCCCAGCGAATTTCTGGGCTTTTGCCATCGAATACGCACTGCTGATCAGAAAAAATCTGGGAATGCAAAATCGCCGCCACCGGGCCTTCATCAAACGCATGAAAATATTATCCCGTTTATGTTACAATATTGACAGCCGTAACATCATAAATGCCATCACTTTTGATAATATGTCGATGTATCCTTCCGTTTATCTGGATTTTTTCATTGCCCACTTGCACGATATCTTTTATTATTACCGAGTAGAAAGAACGGGACGAGGGAACACTCTTGCATTCTGATTGAATTCAGATGAATGGCGAGAGACTCATTGAGAGCTTTGCGGCTTGTCGGTATCTCCCTCCAATCCCCCACCGGCACGCCGTTGGACCGACTTCGTTATACGGAGTCGGTCCACTCTTTTATAAAGCCCCATTCCGATCTTTATTTATCAATACATGGAAAATTTCAATACCGTGAGGGAGGGCCTCGCATGCCGTGAGGGTCGGCCGCCTTGGCGTCTTCGTATTCTTTCAAACGCGTGCGGTACAACTCCTGATGAGGCGCAGCCGCGACGGCCTTCTTTTGCCACTTGATGGCCTTGCCATACATGCCCCGCCAGTAGTAACACGCCGCCAGGGTATGGATCACATCCGGATCATTGTCGCTGTAGACAACGCCCCGCAATGCCGACCGGGTGGCGGGCACCAGGTCGATGCCGGTTCGCACTGCAGCCCGAGCATAGCCGTGCAAGGCCAGGGCATTGCGATGGTCGGCCTCGGCCAGGGTGCGGAAGGTCGTCAACATGCCCAGGGTATCACCGATGGATTCCTGAAACAGGGCTGCCTCCAGCACGCCTTCATTGCGGTAGTCGGCCACGTCGGCCGCCAGGTCCTCACCGATGTACAGGGCGGCCACCCGAGCGGCCAGATGGCGAGCTTCATCATCCCGGCCAAACCGGTGTTCCAATTCCGCCAAACCCAGCATGCCCCGAGCGACCAGGCGCGGGTCCGCTTCGTGACGCAGATTCATCAGGCGGCGGTACAACACATCGGCCTCGCGGTCCTTGCCGCGTTCGGCCTGGCGACGCGCCACATCCAGCAACATCGATGGGTCCTGGGGGGAAGCGCTTTGGCGTTCACCGAGCACCCGATCAATGGTCCGATTGCCCCGCCACCCTTTGACGATGTCCAGGAATTGGGAAGACGACACATAGCCCGTGAAGCGATCAATCTCTTGCCCCCGCTGATCGCACCAGATCACCGTGGGCACCACCTCGATGGCAAAGTCGGTTTTCAGCTGCAGGTATTCGGGCTTGTCGATGTCCACCTGCATGGTCACCACACCAGCCAGTTCATTGATGACGGGCTTTTCGGTAAAAACCATCACATCCAGCAGCTTGCAGGGGCCGCACCAGGTGGCGGTGAAATCGATCAGCACCGGTTGCCCGGCGGTGTGGGCGCGGTCCAGGATGTCCGACCAGCTTTCGTCGGTCAACCAAGGCACCCGCGGCACGCGCTTGGGCTTTTCGGCGGCGATATCAGCCAAGGCGGTGGAATCCGGGTTGACCTCTTGAGAAGCTGCCAGCGCGGCGTTCACCAACAGAGCCGCGGTGATCCCCGCCATCATCAGGATGTGCTTCACTGGTTGCCGCCCATCCGCTGGCGCAACTGCCGTTGCATCTGCCCTATGGAAGGCGCCAGGTCAGGCAACTCAAGCACGGCATTCCAGATCAATTGCGAATAGCGCCGCCCCTCGGGTTGGGCCGGATTGACCCGCATGCCGGTCTGGATGCTGGTCGTGGCGGCGGTGTACCCCGCCAAGGCATTGACGGCCAGGGAAGCGGCGGTTTCATTGTCGCCGGCCGCCAACCCGAGTTGGGCCCGCAGGGCCTGAATGTCCGCCATCCACATCTGACAAATGCCCAGATTGCTCCACGAGCGATACGAACGTGGGAACACTTCGGTGGCTTTGCCGTGCAATGATTCAGCCTGGGACAACAGCGGAACGGCGCGGGCAAAAACGTTTTCCGCTTCGATCGCGCGACCCTGGCCAACCAACTTGCGGCCTTGGCTGACCAACGGTTGGGCCTGCGCCAAAACCAACGCGCCATACCGTTCGTTGAAGTCGACATCATCCGGTTCCAGGGCCAGCGCTTTCTGAAAGTGTTCGGCGGCCAAGGCCATGTCGGCCGGACGCCCGTCGTAGCTGCGCGTGGCGATCACGCCCTGGTTGAAGTGGTCCCTGGCCAGCCAGCGCTCTTGCCCCAGGCCGTACCAGTCGACATTCACGACCACCGCGGCGACCAGCAGCACCGCCAGCGGCACCCCCAGCTTCGACCAATTTCGGGCGCGGACCGCCTGCACCAACTCCACCAATCCGGCCACCGCAAACAGCGCCAGGAAAGGCAACAACGGAGCGCGGAAGCGCGCGTTGACAAAAAAGGGTAAAATGGCGAGGGCCTGGCTCAGCACCACCCACTTGAGCAGCCAGGCGGGGGCCGATCCGCGTCCGGCCCAAACCAGCCCTACGATGGCAAAGGGCAATATCAGCCAGGTGGCCGGCCACCAACGGGTCAGGACAAATACGCCGTCCTGACGAGCCAGCCACATGGGATTGATGTTATTGCGCCCTTCGGCCCCGTTGCAAATCAGCGCCGCTTTTTTGATCCACAACTGCAGTGTTTGGCCAGGATGCTTGCCCATCCAGCCGAGAGTTTCCTTGGTCAGCAGGCGCGACGAGGCGGCTGGTCCCTTGGCACCTTCCTGCTGCGAACGCAGCTGGATATCATCCCACAGAACGCCCACGGGAATGGCCGAGACACCATCGGCGCTGTCGCTCTGACCAGTGTAGAGATTGACGCCGAAGTTGGCGCTGATCAGAACAAATTCGCCGTGCTTCATGTTGTGAAACGTGGCCGGCGAAATGGCGATCAGGAAGCCCACGAAAAGGGGCATGATCCCGGACAAGCCCAGGCGGCCACCGCGGCCTCCCCACCACCACAAACCGCCCGCCAGGACGAGCACCTGCAGCATCAGGTTGGGGCGGCCCAAGGCGGCGAACCCCAACAGGGCGCCCGCCACCAAGAAGAGTTTGAATGCCGGCTGCGAACGTCCGCTGACTACCAGCAGGATCGGCAACAGGGCACCGAGCGACAAAGCAAGGGTCCAGGACTCGGCCTGCAACTGCGATTCGAAGAAGGGCAGGATGGGCAGGAGGGCAGTCACGACAGCCGCTGCGAACGCCGTCCGAGCACCAAAGACCGCGCGCGAAACCGCCAGGGTCAGGGCGCAGGTGAGAGCGCCGAGGGCCATCTGCAAAACCAGCACACCCTGCATACCGAAGCCCAGGCGGTAGAGAAACGACAGCAGGTAGGCGTACAAAGGCGGTTTGAAAAACGGCTGCTCCTGGAAGACACGCCCCTCAGCCAGAGTGCGGGCCCAGATGTCGAAAAATGAGCCATCGACCACCGGCGTTTGCATGAAGGCCGAGTCTGCTGCCAGGGACCAATAGAGAACCCGGAACAGCACCGCGACCAGCAGCACCGCCACAACCTGGCCGCGTGGAAACAGCGTGCCAAAAGACGGTTTCTCGAGGGCACCACCGGAGCCACCGAAAAGGCGATGGGAAAATGACATCTAGCGAGCCTCCGCATTGGCGGGCAAGGGGAATGAGGCGCGGGCGCGTCGAGCCAGGGCCGCCGGATCAGTTTTCGCAGCGTTGCCCTCGTGGAGAACCGGCGTGCAAGCCTCGGTCAAAATCGCCGCCAGCACCTGATGGGCCTGGTCGGTCAGATGAATGCCATCGCGCATGATCAATTGTCGCGGCGCTTTGAGGCCGGCAAAAAGGCTGGAGACGTTGAGCATCGTCGCCTCGGTGGAGTCGGCCACCTTTTTTAACTGCAAGAGATATTGGCGGTGCAACTCGACCGCATTGTCGGCCGCCGTGAGGTACCCCGTTTGCACCAGGCGCTGCTGGGCTTCGCGGCTGAGGCTCGATGGCGCGGCGATCAAAAACACAACCGCCCCCCGCGCCCGCAGGTCGCTCACCATGCCTGTCAGATTTTCGCCGTACTGCGCTTCGGAAACCCGCAGGGGTTTCTCCGCGGGAGATTTCCTGAACAACTTCAGCAACCGCAAAGACGAATCTTTCTGCCCGGCGGCATAGTCGGCATCGGTGACACCGGTGGAACGCCAATGATCGTTCCAGCCAAAATAGATCACGGCAATATCCGGCTCCATGGCCAGCAGTTGCTTCTTGAGCCAGGCCCGCCCCTGCAGGCTGGTGTAGCCGGGCACCGACGCGTTCCAGACTTCCACGTTTTCGCCGCCCAGGGAGTCTTCCAACAGCACCGAATACGGCGGCAATTGTTGAGACAACTTGGAACAGGAATCGCCCAGGATCAAAATGCGTTTGGCGGCACTCTTGGCGGGCACGGCCTCGTCCGGTTGGACAGAGCGGAACTGGGC
>JADGEP010000113.1 GCA_016744275.1 Candidatus Krumholzibacteriia bacterium
ATGTTGAAGGGGGCTTCATAGCGATAATCGGTCATGGACAAGGGGAAAGAATCATCGTCAGGGAAGAATTTGGATTCAAACCAGCTCGCGGTCGCTTCGTCCAGCCACAGACGTTTGAGGTTGAGGGTTTTGCAGTCAGCGGGGCGGCGCGTATCGAAATGGTCCTGGGCGCTGTGCAAGACTTCGTGGCCAATCATGATGCCCATGAGAATGGAATTGGTCAGTGTTTCCGGCTCAAGCGTGAAGTGGCCTTTGCCGTAGGGGGCAATGGTGTATTGGGCAATATTGCTGGTGTTGGTGATGTCTGTAATGTAGACCGGACGCGGCCAGATTTCACCTCCGCCAAAGGCAAAGCCGAGGCCCGTCACCGCAGTCCAGGCCTGTTCGAAGTGGGCGGCGATTAGCGCCACCTGGCCTGCCGTCGTGCGCTCGGGGTGATAGAAAATTTCGTAGTGTCCGTTTGAAGTTGGCGAGCGCTCGAGCCCCATTTCAGCTGCCAGCTTAAAACTGGCCGTCGCTTTTTCCTCATCCAGGACGTATGCACCGCGGTCGAGATCAGCAATGCTCCAGCCCAGGCTGTCCCGGCAATCGACGTGAGACCAATTCAGGGCGCGGCCACCTTCATAGGACTCGCGTTCTTCGCCCCTGAAGAGCATCGCGGAGTCGGTTTTGTCGCCGCCGTAACGCAGACGCACGGTGATAGGCTGGTTTAGGGTCTCGGGCAAGCCTTCGATCCGGTAGGCGGAACTGGGGTCGGGCCCGAAAGCCGGCCCTTCGGTGTCGGTGTAAATGCTGAGTTCGGTATCGGTGGCCAGTGCTCCGGGGGGAAACGAGATACTGATGTCGGGGGCTGTCAAATCGCCGCCGCCGACTCCCATCGTGCCGGCAGCCAAGGGTGGCGTCGGGGGAGATGGGGCAACGGGATCGTCGCTGCCTCCGCAGCCGGCCAGAAACAACACGGCGAGAAGAACGGCTAGGCAGGCGTGATTTTTCATCGGTGCAACTCCAACACGATGGAGACAAGCTAAAGCAGGCAACAGATTAAGGTGCCTGTCAGTTATTGATTGTCATTATTCACTACCTGGGGGCAATATTCCAGAAGAAAGATGGCAGGGGCAGGAATTGGAGGGCTATTGCCGCACCCGTTGCTCCCAATTCTGAGGCAGTCTCAGATCTCCGATCAATCCAGACTGATCCAGATCGACATGAACAGTGATCTCGATGGAGAAGAGCCCGCCACGAAAATTTGTCGCGGCGAGCTCGAGCTGTTGGACACACGATCAGTTCATCGCATGCTCATCTTTTGCGCTGTAGTTGTACCAGTCACCGTTATCCCGGGGGAGCACGACTTCGACCTCGGGATGATTGGGCCCGACTTCGTCCCAGACTTCGACATACCGGCCCGGGTTGTTGCCGGCGTGCATGGGAAAGAAGGTCGTGGCGCCGAATTTTTCGAGGGTGTAGTCGATGCCCGTTCGCACGGCCACTTGGTCGCCGAAGTTGCATCCGGTAGTGGGCAGCATGGTCAGGTCCGGGTGATGCCCGGCTTTTACCAGGTACTCGATTTCGGGGCAATAAGTGCCGCTCAAGTCACGTTCCCGATTGGCGTGATCACCGGCGTGAAAGATTGTCAGTCCATCTGCTTCAACCATAAATCCCACGCCGCTGTCATTCGACGCGATCGTGTGCACCGTCACCTCTCCGAACTTTTTTGTTTCCCGAGGCCCGATGGACTCATGGGCGGGAACGTTCTCGTCGGTGGGCTCGAAACCCAGGACATAAGTGATGTCGTTGACCTCTTCGCTCCATTCGAAGATCACCGGATCATAGTGGTCGCCATGGATGTGGGATGCAAAGACGGTAACTTTCTGTTCAGCAATTTCTGCGGCACATATGGCGCCGTTGGCAAGGCCGGGGTTGTCCGGGCCGCGCCCGTTTTCGTAGTAGTCGAAAATCAGCAGGTTGTTCCGGGTTTGGACCGCCATGGCACTGTGGCCGAGGTACCACACGCGGGCGTCGCCCATGGCCGGGACCTGGGTCGCGTTCAAGGCACCTGGGCACTTGCCTCCGCATTTTTTTGTGTTGCCGGCCAACTGGCAGTCGTTGGTGGTTTTTGCGACTCTGGCGCTGGCCTTGGCCAGAACCTTGGAGATCTTGTAGTTGCCGTGATTGCTGGCCAACATGGCGGGTGTGGCACCGGCATTGTCTGAGGCACTCAGGGGGGCGCCCGCCTTGACCAAGGTGGCGGCGATATCTCCATAACCCCTGGCTGCGGCGATGTGCAGTGCCTGCCGACCCTGCGGAGTCTCTGCGGCGTCGAACCTTGCGCCAGCCGCCAGGAGGGCTTCGACGTCTGCCAGGTCTCCGCGTTCGACCGCTTTGATGAGCGGCGTTTGTCCCTGCTCAGAAGCCAGGTTGGGGTCGGCTCCTGCCTTCAGCAAGACAGCCATGACTTCGTCGTTGTCCACCCAGGCCGAAGACAACAGCGGGGTTCGACCAAAGTTGTCTTGTATGTTCAATCCGCCCCCTGCCTGGAGAAGCAGTTCAGCGGTCGGGCCGTTGCCGCGAAAGGAGCACTGCGAGAGCGCACCCATACCGTTGTTGTCCACACGTTCGGCATCGGCGCCGTTAGTCAGCAGCCAGCGCACGGCATCAACCTGTCCGCGGCTCGCTGCGCTGTGCAGAGGAGTCGCGCCTCTGTCGTTGGCGGTATCGATCGACACACCGGATGTGCGCAGAAATTCCAATATCTCCACATTTCCGCTGGCAGCGGCCGGATGCATGTAGGTGCCATTGTTGGGGGTCTGGGAAGCAAAATCGATCCCGGCTTCAAGCAGCAAACGGATGACCTCCATGTTGCCCGAATTCATGGCAAAGCTGACAGCGGTCGCTCCATTCAAGTCTGCTTGGTCCACCACGGCACCGTGCTGCAAAAGCGCCTTGGCGGCTTCGACCTGGCCATGGAGGCAGGCCACCATCAAGGGCGTACTCTGATCCCTGTCATGTCCATCAATGGCGGCGCCATTGGCGATCAGGTACTCGATGATCTCCAGTTGGCCGGAAGTGGCCGCAATGTGCAGGGGCAGGCTGCGATCTCGATTATTGGCAGGCTGGGTGATCGCGCTGGCGTCGGCTCTGACCAGAGCCTGCACGCGGGACATATCACCTGATTCGACGGCTTGATGGATCTCTCCGGCAGTTGCTGCTGTGGCCAGCAATATCAGTATCAGTACAATGATCCAATGACGTGTGAACATGGTCGTGCCTCCAGAATTACCCGTTTATGGGAGTGGGGTTGACTGGGGAATCACGGCACGGCGCCGCTGTGGTTACGGGGGAGTTGGCAAATGAGTTGAGTGAAACCTGTCGCACGGTGAGTGGGCCCTTTACAGCGACGAATGGTCCGGATTCGGAGAACCAAACCCTGCTAGAGTGGGTCGCCCAGCAATCTTTCCAGCTGGGAGCGGTAGGAACGAGTCAATTTCAAACGGGCACCGCAACGCAATTCGACCTGGTATTCGCCCCGCTTCACTGGCGCCAATTCACAGACACGCTCCAGATTCACGATGACCGACCGGCTGATGCGCAAGAAACCCTTGTTCGCCAGGCAGGCGGCCAGATCCGTCAGGGTCCGGCGCAGCAAAAATGATCGTGCGCCGCAGTGGACTTTGGCGTAGTCGCCGTTGGCCTCGACCCAGTTGATGTGGTCGACATTCAGGAACGTGATTCGGCCGCCGGTCTTGACCATCAAACGACCGGAGTAGGGGTGGGGACAGTTGAGGTCCTTTCGCGCGTCCGGGACCTGCTCGCGAACGTGAGCCCAAACCGCATTGAAACGTGCGGCAGAAAACGGTTTCAACAGGTAGTCCAGGGCGTGAACCTTGAATGCCTCTACGGCATATTGGTCGTAGGCGGTGACAAAGACGATGACCGGCATCCGGTTTGCGGGTATGCGGTCGACCACTTCGAAGCCGTCCAGGCCTGGCATCTGAATGTCGAGGAACAGCACGTCCGGCCGGTGCTCTTTGATGGCCTGCAACGACTCAAGCCCGCCACTGCATTCGGCGACGACTTCGCAGTCGATGAGTTCCCGCATCCTCAGCATCAGGTTTTCCCGGGCCAGGGGTTCGTCGTCCACAATGATTGCGCGAAGGAGTCTCATGATTCCGTTCCGGGATTGGAGTCCGTTGCTTCAGCATGATTCCGCAAGGGCAGGGACAGGGTCGCGACTGTGCCGCATTGCCGTCCGTTGGCCAGTTGAAAGGCGTGATCGTCGGGATAGAGTTGCTGCAGTCGGGCCCGGATGTTGCCCAAACCCACGCCTTCGGCAGGCAACTCAGTAGCCAGTCCGGGGCCGTTGTCCGCGATCTCAATCAAAAGCCGTCCACCGCTCACCGTAGCCTTGATATTGATGGTTCCCACGCCGTCTACTTTACCAGCCCCGTGGCGGACGGAATTCTCCACCAGCGGCTGCAATACCAGGGCGGGCAGAAGAGCGTTGTGCGCCTCGGTGTCGATATCGAGGCTGACTTTAAGCCGGTCTCCGAATCGCTCCCGTTGAATCTGCAGATAGGCCTCCAGAAATTCCAGTTCCACCCCCAAAGGCACCACCTGACTGTTGCCGCTGTCGAGGGTCATACGCAAGAAATCGCTGAGGGCCAACAACATTCGGTGGGCACCCTGATTGTCACCGCGCATGATCAACGTGCTGATGGCGTGCAGGGCGTTGAATAGGAAATGGGGCTGCAATTGCATGCGCAAGGCGTCGAGGCGTGCGTCTGCCAGGGACGCCTGCAGGTTGGCTTTTTCCACGGCCAGTTGAGCACTGGTCCGCTCATTTTCCCGGTATCTGCGGTTGGCCTCCACCAGCAAAACTGCCGCCACCGCGATGGCGTAGATCATCAGGTCTAGCTCGATCACCCGAGTCAGGCGTTTGGCCACGCTTTGGACAAAATCAAACTCCGGGAGCCGTTGACCTTTGATCGCGAGATAGACCAGTTGGGTGGCGCCGGTGTGGATGTGGGCATAAGCAATGGCAGTCACGGTATGGGTCAAGGCAATTCGAATCCGGCGCCCGGCGGGAAATGCGAGGCGCCTGGCGAACCAGGCGACCGCCGGCATCAGCAAGGCTGCGGTACACCAGAAAGGCAGGTAGTTGTGCACCAGCTTTTGCCAGGGTACGGGATCACCTTCGAGTTCCTGAAAGACATAATACTGGCCGGTGTCGAACAATCCGAGCAGGCCGGTGGCAGCCAGAGAAATTAGCAACACGTTGAGCAGGTAACGTGACGTCGGACGATTGGGAGCCGTAGCTGTGATCATTGGCCCTCCGGAGCGTGGCGAAGATTGCTCATTGTTGCTGATAATGATTGTTCAAACGAATCTCGGGCGGAATTGTTTCTGCCGGATTGTCCTGCCGCTTCCCCGGCCTTATGAAAAGAAAAAGACTCCCTTTCCAAAGGGAGCCTTTTGGGGTTGCTGCAAAGGCATCCGACGGCTGCCGGAGTGGTAGAAGCCGGAGTGGACCAGGTGTCTATCCGCCCACAATGCGATGAGGATATTCTTCCTGCCGAGTCTGGAAAGCCAGAATGGCGGGCTTCTTGATCTCACCGGCCTCAATGTTGATCGCCTGGCGGATTGTCTCGTTCTCCTGCCAACCTTCGATCCCGCCGACCACGGTCGGCAAATGCACGATCAGAGCCGCCGAAATTGATCGTGAGGCACTTTCCCAAAGATAGCTGGGGGTGTGGTCCACCGCGTAATAGCTCAAGCTTCCGAATTCCAGCATTGGCTCGCGGAAGGTGGTCGGTTTGGCAAAAAAGAATCCCATGCCCTCGTCGCAACTGACATCGATGATGAGGCAACCCGGCCGCAGATCCGACATTTCGTCTTCGCTCACAAAGAGAATGGGCGCGTCGGTTTCCTGGAAGATTCCGTTGACGATAATTTCCGACTGGTTAATCAGATCGCTCAGGGGATACTCCGTGCCATCGTGTTCCACCACCACCATGCGCGGCTCGCCCGCGACACCGGGGCGGATGCGCACATAGTTGCAATCGAGCACTTCTTCACGGACCTGATGGTCGGGGCGTTGGATGCAGATCGTGATCTCTCGGAATCCGCGGGCCTTGAGCGCATAAATGGCCCCGCGGCTGACTGCTCCAAAGCTGAAAATGATGGCCTTGCGCTGGTTGCCGTAGTGTCCGTCGATTCCCTTAAGTTGCAGGGCGTGCAGCACGGCGCAATAGCCTGCGATTTCATTGTTCTTGTAGAAGGTGTGACGGCCAGCGCGACCACTGGGGCCCCAAACAAACATATCCTCGAAAGCAATCAGGGTCTGTTTGCGGTCGATGGCTGCCTGGGTGATCTGACTCTGCTGGACGCAATGCGGCCATCCCCAGATGATTCCACCTTCCCGCAATTCCTGCAGATCGCTCAAGACGGGCTTGGCCAGGATGACATTGCCGATGTCGGTCATCAATTCGTGGCGCGGTGCGATGCCCCCGGTCAAGGCAGCGATCTCTGAGTCCGCGACCCCCAGGGGTTTTCCATAACCTTCTTCAAAGATAAGCTGGTGGCGGATGCCTTCGGGCAGGCGCTTCAGGTGCTCGGGGTGAATGGGTAGGCGTTTTTCGTCCGCCTTTTTTGAAGTTCCGACTACTCCGAACGTCAGTTTACTCATTGAATTTCCTTCGCTGCTTGCAATCTGGCTTGGCGACCGCAGGGTAGAAATACCCGCGGTCTGAAAGTCGTTCGTTTACTGAGATCCAATATTTGCGGGTGATTCAAGGCGGCCGAACGGGGATAAATCAGGTGGTGCCTTCATTGAGGCATGACTGCCGTCATGAGCAGTGGCCCTGAGTTGGGCATTGTCGCTCAACAAAGTGTAATTGAATACCGCCAATCTGCCAATGCGGCTGACATGGGCTTCTCTGGCGATCCCCGGAGGCGAACGCTCCCTCGCCTGAGAGAGAGCATCGCAGTTGCCCGTCTCTTGGGTGGACAAATGATGATCGAGAATGAATTTTAGTCAGGCTCACTTTGATATCCATGGCGGTGGTCCCGTTGGTGCGTGCCGCGTCACCGATGCCCTTTCAGCCGCACGCACCTAAGAATGAGGAAACAACCATGCCGAAATTGACCATCGTCGCCAACATTACAGCGAACCCGGATCAGATCGATTTGGTGAAAACGGAGCTAACCAAGCTCATCAAAACTACCCTGGCCGAAAAGGGATGCCTGCAATACGACCTGCACCAGGACAACGAGAACCCCGCCCACTTCATGTTCTTCGAAAATTGGGAAACCCGTGAACTGTGGCAAGCTCATATGGAGAATCAGCACTTGCAGGACTATAAAGCTGCGACTGAAGGCGCCGTCGCGGAATTCACTTTATTCGAGATGGCGCACATCCAATAGGTGAGGTGGAAGTCCTTCGTTCGTCAGGTACCAGCGACGACTATTTCATGATTGGTATCGGGACTGTTTTGAGTCGACAGGAATTGATCCAGGGTGGCGACAAGCAGTTTGCGGTTGATCGGCTTGCTCATGAATTCGTCGCACCCTGCCTCGAGGCACATTTCGATGTCGGATGGCATGACGTTGGCGGTTAAGGCGACGATTGGCAGCGTGGCGCCTTGGTCGCGGAGCATGCGGGTGGCATCGTAACCGTTCATCACGGGCATTTGAACGTCCATGAATATCAGGTCGTATGCATTCTGGGTGGCCATGATTACTGCCTCTTGGCCATCCTGGGCAATGGCGACACTGAGGCCCAGCTTGCGAAGCATCGCACCGATCGTCTTCTGATTGACCACGTTGTCCTCGACGACCAGGATCTCACCGGAGAAATGACGGTCCGGCATCCGCTCGCGCTTGGGGGCGGGCGCCGATTCACCCAACGAATCGATGTGGGGCACCTGGCTCGGGTCCTGCCCCTGCGGTATGGTGAGAGAAAAAGTTGATCCCTTGCCGACGATGCTGCTGACGGTGAGACTGCCACCGAGCAGGACGGCCAATTGCCTGGTGATGGACAGGCCGAGTCCGGTGCCGCCAAACTGCCGTGATGTCGAGTCATCCTCCTGTTCGAACGCCTCAAATATTCGGGATTGGTGCGCGGTGGATATGCCGACCCCGGTGTCGTGCACGTCAAAGCGCACACAATCGGCGCCCTCGTACCGGATCGAAGACAAGTGGAGACGGACTGTTCCTTCCTGGGTGAATTTGATGGCGTTGCCAATGAGGTTCAAAAGGCACTGGCGAATCCGGGTCGGGTCTGTTTGCATGGACTCGGGTACCGGCGTATCAAAGGCGACTTCAAGGGCGATGCCTTTATTGGCAGCCTGCGGCCCCATGAGCGCAGCAAGCTCGCGCAACATCTCGTCGACAGACGAGTTGATCCGCTCGATCTTGAGTTTGCCCGCCTCGATTTTTGACACATCCAGGATGTCGCCAATGATTTCCAAAAGAGTCTGGGCAGAAGACTTGGCAATGGTCAAGTAGCCGTGGGGTTCGGAATCCTGGACCTCATCGAGGGCCAGGTCGATCATGCCCAAGATCCCATTCATGGGCGTTCTTATCTCGTGGCTCATGTTGGATAGAAAGCGACCTTTGGCGGCGATGGCGTCCTCAGCCTGTTGCAAGGCTGCCTTCATTTCGATTTGGGATTGTTGCAATTGAGAGGTTCGTTCGATGACGCGTTGTTCGAGGCCCTCGTTCAACTCATTGACCACCTGCTCCGCTTGCATTTTTTCGGCGATTTCCGCTTTCAGCTTTCGATTGACGGTCTCAATTTCCGAGGTGCGTGCGGCGACTGTCTTTTCCAGCAAGTCATTGTGGTGGAAGACTGTGGCGGTGGCCAAGCGCATATTCGACGCCGCTATGGCGGTTCGCCAGGCCGTATAGGCCACGATGATCAGAAGAATCGCAACGACGGCGGAAATCCAAGAGATCAGAACCCGTCCCTTGGCGTAGAAAATCTCAGCCGGGACAAACGAAATGACTTTCCAATGGTAACTTTGTGAGACGACAGGCGACACGCCGGAACAGAAGGCGTCGCTGTGGTTATGGTACGCCTCATGAATCCGGTGAAGGGGGTACACGGTTTCGTAGGTGTACAGTCCTGAGGCGGTCGTGAGTTGGCCGGTTTCATCCGCGTTCGCCGCTTGCCAAACCTCTGGCTGTTGGGTCGCAAAGGAAGCCCCTTCACGGTCGGGGTACATGAACCCAAATTCGAGGCTCTCATCAGCAGCTGCCAACCAGTATCCGTCGGAATTCAGCATCATCGACTCGTCGCCGGCGACCTCAGTCGTGGTTTCGTTGACATGTTCGATGAGGTTGGCGCCGAAATAATTCAGCAATACGATGCCTCGTTTGTTGCCTGCGCTGTCAAAAATTGGTGTGCCCAGGCGGAGCATCGGTTTAAGAGGTTGTTCGATGGCTCCGTTTTCTACGTTTAGATCCAATGGTGAGACAAACAGTTGTCCCCGATCCAGTGCCATGGTGTCGTCAAAATAGTAGCGGCCATCCTTGCTCTGCAGCGCCGATTCCGGCACGATGGCGGGATTCCCGTTGTTGAAGTTGACCCTGACGGTCTCCAAACCGTTGGCATCCAGGATTCGAATCTGATCGTATAGCCGCCGGGCTCGGGAAAAAGAAAGAAACATGTTGTTGAGTTCCGCGCGGGCAACGGGTTCGAGGTTTCCGTCAGCCAGCAGCATGCGCTGGATGTCCTGTTGGGCCGCGAGAAAAAACAGGTCGGTGGTGATTTCATCGATGTGTTCGCCAATATTTGAGGCCCGAATTTGGGTGACATCGGCTTGATTGCGCCTGATGGAATCGGTGTCGGCATCGGCGTAGGAGTGATAGACGATATACCCCGAACCGATGAGGAGAATGGCGGCCGGTATGAA
>JADGEP010000114.1:0-968 GCA_016744275.1 Candidatus Krumholzibacteriia bacterium
GGGAGCTTCCAATCCTGTTGCGCCTACATTCGGAATGACCAGCTCTGGGGCGATATTCTGACGGGGCCGTTGGTCGGGGTTCAAATTGACGGCAGAAGAGGCGTCTTTGAGGTCGGGGGCACTCGGTAGCATCCCCGGCCCGGCTTGATTCGCCGGGGTAAAATGATCAGGAAAGAACAGGCTCTCCCTGGTCGACGCGCAGAGCCGGGTCAACACCCAAAGACGGGTCGGCCAGGACTCGTTTCAGAACCTTGGCCAGTTCGATTCGTTTGATGGGCTTAGTGAGGTAGTCGGTCATGCCCGCAGCCAGGCAAGTTTCGCGGTCACCCTGCAGAGCGTTGGCTGTCACCGCCACAATCGGGATGCTGGAATTCAAGGCCCCTGATTTCTGATTGCGGATCCGCCCGGTGGCCTCGTAGCCATCCATGATTGGCATTTGGCAGTCCATCAGAACGATGTCGAACGGTTTCTCCCGCAGCCTGGCCACCGCCTCGGCCCCATTGTCCACCACTTCAGCCACGCAACCGAGTTTTTTCAGGAACGCCATGACAACGCGTTGATTGGTCGGGTTGTCTTCTGCGACCAGAACCCGGGTGTTTTCCAACTGGGCGTGGCCCTGGGCTTGGCGTTGCTGACCACGGCGCCTGTGCTGGGCGCCAACGGCAGAACCACTCATGACACCGGTTAAGCATCGCAAAAACTCCCGGCGTTTGATCGGTTTCGTGAGCATCCCGACACCAGGTAAAACCCGGGTTCCCAACGGCACCAACGCAATGATCGGCAAGGCATCGGAGGCCACGACCTTAAGCGCAGGCACCAAGTCATGATCAACAAACAAGACTTTGTAAGGGTCCGGAGTTGCCGAAGCTTCGGCCACCGCGGCGAGTCCGGACGCCACATCGGGCAGACCTTCGAGTCGACAATTCCACGCCCCGGCCAGGTTCAACAATGCTTGACGGGTGTGGTTC
>JADGEP010000114.1:978-2778 GCA_016744275.1 Candidatus Krumholzibacteriia bacterium
CCTGGGGTCGACGACCAGGACCCGCATCCCTGCCAGCGAATCTGTCGCTGGATCACGGTGCTCCGGGCTGTCGGATTCTTGCTTGGACAAAGGTACGGTGAACCAGAAATCCGAACCCGAACCAGATTCGCTATCGACTGCAATTTCGCCCTCCATCAAGGTCACCAATTGCCGCGAAATCGAGAGCCCGAGGCCTGTACCGCCGTAGAGGCGAGTCGTCGAGTTGTCAGCCTGTTCAAAGGGCACGAACAGGGAATTCAGCTTCTCTTTTTGCAGGCCGATGCCGGTGTCCCGGATCGAGAATTTCACGCGCCGGCCGGACAGATCGTCAGTATCTGGGCTGGCCGTGACCACCACCTCGCCTTGCTTCGTAAACTTGATCGCATTGCCGATGAGGTTGACCAATACCTGCCGCAAACGGACCGGATCACCCACCATTGTCGATTGCAAGCCCGGCTCAAAAAGGATGTGCATGGCCAGGCCTTTTTCATGGGCTTTCAGGGCCAGCATATCGCCCAATTCATCGACCATGTCGCGCAGATCAAAATCGACTTTTTCGATTTCCAGTTTGCCCGCTTCAATCTTGGAAAAATCCAAGATGTCGTTGATGACCGAGAGCAACGATTCGCCACTGTTGTGGATGGCTTCGGCATACAGCCGCTGATCTTCATCCAGTTTGGTATCAAAGAGCAGGTCAACCATGCCGATGACGCCATTCATCGGGGTGCGGATCTCATGGCTCATATTGGCCAGGAACGTGCTTTTAGCTTGATTCGCGGCTTCAGCCTGGGCAGCCAGCATATCGGCCCGCGTCATTTGAGTTTCCAATTTGGCATTGGCGGATTCCAACTGTTGCTGGCGCTTGCGAATCGCATCGGCCGCCTGTTTGCGGTCCTGAATATCGCGCCAAAGGCAATGCAGGATCGCGTCCCCGTCGACTTCGATGGCCGTCAACAAGACCTCGACCCACAGGCCATCACCCGCCAAGGTTGAGTGCAGCCACTCGAAACGCGCGGCCCCACATTCGAGGGCTTTGTTGATATTCGCCAGTGCGGCCTCCGCGGAATCACGCCCATCCGGTTGCAAAGCCGGTGAAAAGTCCAAAACGTGCCGATTGAGCACCTGTTCCTTGTTTTCGACTCCCAGCATCGACAGAATGGCCCGGTTGCATTCCACGATGATCCCGTCGCGCAACAGCGTGGCGCCATCACTGGACTCTTCGAACAAGGTCTCGAACCGTTGCTCGCTGGCGGACCGTTCCTGAAGCATATGGTTGGCCGATTCTGCCAGGTCGCTAAATTCAACAAAGTCCAGGCCGCTGGCATCGATGCGTTTGCCGGCGCGGTCGGCATCCCAGAATGACTCGCGCAAAATCCGAACTTCCTGAATGATTTGGGTCGAAAAATTGCGCGCCAGGACCCACTGGGCGCAGATCAGCAGGGCCGCAAAGCCGGCTACGAGGCTCAACCTATTGAGCAGATTCTTCATTTGCACCGCTTGGCGGGCGGCAATGTCCCTTTCCACTTCATCAAGATACAAGCCCGCCCCAACAAACCACCCCCAACCCGGCACTTCGCGAGTGAACGACACCTTTTGCACCAGAGCCGGATCTCCGGGGCGGGTCAATGTGTAGGTCACAAATCCGCCACCGGGTTTGTGGGCCTCTTTGATCATTTTCTGGACAAACTTCACGCCATTTTTATCCACTTCGTCCCAGGCATTGCTGGGCACGCCCCCCGGACTATCGGGGTTGATCAAAATTGTTCCATCATGTTCACCGGCAAAAATGGAGCCCTGATC
>JADGEP010000114.1:2788-9620 GCA_016744275.1 Candidatus Krumholzibacteriia bacterium
GTCATACCTGATCGCCGACAGTCGTGCCAGGACGTCCGCCTTGAGAAGGTCCTCCGAATGGTCGCGAAATTCGGCAGCGCCCAGGACCCAACCCAAGTCGGGCAAGGTCTGAACACACGCCAAGACCCGTGCCGCACCCGGTTTGTCGCCTTGAAAATACTCCACGAATACAAACTCATCGGGCTTGGACATCGCCAGGATTTCGTCGAGTTTTGTCTCGCCCCGATCATCGGATGCATACATCTTGCCGCCGGTGCCTTGGCGCAGCCCCGGAGGCCCCGCCAGGACTTTGCCCTCAGTGTCCAATACGAAATAGTGGCCGCTGTCGGAGTTCCAGCCAGATCGCGCCAACCTGTCCCGAAGGTTGGCCTCAAGCTGCGCTCTGGAGCGGCCGGATGATTTGGCCCACATACGGCGAGAAGAAGACACCGCTTCGGCGAGGTGGTCAGACAAGCGGTCGTTGATACGGAAATCGGCGTGCCGACGGCTGAAGTCGATATATTCCACGGCACGATCAACCTGTTCCCTGATTTGGGTGCGCTTTTCGGCCACTAACTCATCGCGGGTGGCTACGGCGCCACGCTGATACAAGGCGATGTCCAAAGCTCCTATGGCCAGAGCTAAGACAGCCGATGAAATGACGGCCGCTACCAACAGCCGGCCGCGTAAAAATGTCGCCAGCTTTTTCCTGACGCCAGGATTCGGGGAGCGCGGATCGACGCTCGCTTCGGTCGACTTGGAAGTGAAAATACGGCCTGCCAGGGCCCGCCGCCGCGGCACTGCCACCACCAAGACCACAACCAGAACCAACAGCCACCAGGGGGTGGGACCATCAAACCGGGCTGCGCCTGTTTTTCCTGCAATCCTGACGGTCGCCGGCAAAGCGTTCTCTGGCAGTCCAAATCGTTCCAGGGCCTGGCTGTCCATGATGGCGACATTGGGACTGTGTTTGGCCACGGGCATGGTTTTAACTGACCCGCCATCCAATATGCGTTCGGCCAACCGAGCCGCCGCCTCTCCCTGGGCCCGTGCGCTGACCAACTCTCCACCCACGACCCCTGTGCCGATGTAGAAATCCCACAAACCGTAGACCGGTGCGGTGGAGGCTGATGAAATCAATCGCCCGGACTCTTCGTAAGTGAAAAAATCACCCGCTGCGTTCCGGTTGAAGACCGTCAGCAGAACAGCCTCCCGCACAGGATCCAATCCGGACACTCGCCCGGCGATCTCCTTGTGGCTTTGCCCCTTCACGTATTCGAACTGTACTTCGGCGGCAAACATGTTCAATTGGCTGCGGGTCGTTTTCAATACGGCGCGGCCGGTTGCCGTTTCGTCACTGATGACCACCAACCGTTCGAGTTTGGGTTGCAGTCGAAAAATCAGATCCAGAGTCGCCACGGCATCCGTTGCTTCGGGTACGCCGGTGAACATGCCCGATCCATCCAACATTTCGCGCGAGAAGTTGTTGACGCCACAGAAGACTACGGGTGTATCGGGCCAAAGCTCGGCCCGAAATTTGCGCATGAAGGCCAAAGCATTGTTGTCCGAGACTATGATCAGATGAGGCGGGCTATCCCCGTATTTCACTTTCATTAACGATGCAAACTGGGTTTCAACTTCTCGCAATGATGATCGTTTGGTATCCAGATATTCGCGGGAGATACTGAGCCCCGCTCGCCCATCCAGGCTTTCGGCGATTCCGCGATCAACCCCGTCCGTCCACGACAGGCCTTGATGGTAGGAATGAACAATCAGGACCCGCTGCGAATTGGGGCTCGCCAGCGCCGCAGTCCAGGACAATGCCAACACCAACAGTGAGCCGAGGGCACACCGCTGCAGATGCCTGTGAATGTGCTGCAATTTTTTGCGTCGGCTCATCAAATCCCTCTACCAGCGACCAGCCTGATTGCCTGTGGGCCCCACTTACTGCTATGGGTATCGGCTGAAGATTTCCTTATTTGAACACTGATTATCGCAAGCAGAATGGTACGCCGACCGCGGGGCGGTTCATTTGACAGGTTGTCAGTTGCGCTCATAAGTCACACCACAAGGTCGTGTGCCCTGCATGGGAGAATCATTGACTCAAATAGTGCATCCCAACACTGAATAGTGTTGTCCCTAAAACCCAACTAAGGTAGTCTGAAACTCCAGTAGGCATATGGCCTCAAATATCAGTCCTTGGAAGAGTGCCCATGAATGTGCCGAGATGTCGCATGTCATTGATTTGTTATTTGCTTGCGGCGATCGCACTATTTGGCACCGTGTTCTCGGCCAGAGGTCAGAATTCCGTTGAAGTTGTCGCCGAACCCGGTTTTGTGGCTGACGATGGAAGCTGGGTTCTGCCTTATCGAATCGCCCCTGCCCCAATCGGGGGCATCCGGCTGAAAGCCGAGCTCAATGGCCACCCCTTGCCGGTACAATCCCGGTTGCGGTACGCCTTTCAAGCGGAAGGGGAATCAGCGACGGCGATGGTCATCACCTTTGATTTGCCGCCGTTGGCAGACGAGGTGAGGCGCCGCTGGGCAGCCGACTTGGTCGCCCGGGGGAATCAGGAAATGGCACCCGGTTTGAAGCTGGCTCTGCGAAATTGCGGCCTTGATCAAGTGTCCGGGAAACTGTCGAGGCGGGCCGCCATCAGCACAGACGAGGCTGAGGCGAGTCTGCAGCCTTCGGAAGGCCGGCTATGGGATGGCGTGATTTCTGCGATCGATGCCCTGGGAGAATCGGACCTGCCCGGACGACGAGTCGTCTTGCTGGTGTCCGATGGGCGGGAAGAGATCACGAGCCGACACGTGATGACATCGTGTGTGGAAGCGGCGATGCGAGCCCGTGTTTCGGTATCCGTGCTTTCTCTTGCGGGCGAAGACGAAGGCGCCAACGCCCGACTCAGTGATCTGGCTCAACGCACCGGAGGCCACTTTCTGGCGGCCCCTACTGCGCAAGCCGACGACTTGAGCATCATGTTCGGCAGTATTGGCGCTGCTCAGGGATTGAAATTTGACCCGAGATCATTTGACCTGATGTCAATTGAAGACGCCACCTTGCCCGCAAGACTCACCCTTGAACTGGAGGGCGAGAAGGATGCGGCAAATGAGGGGCGAGTCTTCTCTGGTGTCATTGCCCCGCGGCAGACCACCGGAGAATCCACTTGGGGGCGCTGGCTGCTTATAGCCGGCGCATTGCTTGTTGCCGCAGGTGCGGGATTTCTCATCTGGCGCCAACGGTCAGTGGTAGTCGGCGAATTGGTCGTCACCACCAAAAATGGCGCGCGCCGGTTTCCCATTCATCGCCACGGCGTCACCATCGGCCGTGATGATGACAACAGCTTGGTTTTGCCCAGCCGACACGTATCGCGGCACCACGCCGTTATTCGGGTCAAAGAAGGCCATGTTTTCATAACCGACTTGCGTTCTTCGCGAGGTACAAAGGTCAATGATCAGCCGATGGGCACCTGTCAATTGATGGAACGCGACCGGATCGTTTTAGGCGGCACGGTCAATCTCGAATTCAGAGGTCGATCGGCTGCTGACGAGGCAATCGAAAATTTTGGAGGGTGAGGTCCAGTGTCCGATTCGTATCCCACAGCCGACGACGGGCTGAAGTTGTTGCATGCCGGCATGACCGACGTTGGCCAACGCCGCACGCGCAACGAAGACAGCATTGGTTTTTTTGAACCGGCGGACCGGGGCGGCCCCTATTTGATGATCGTCGCCGACGGCGTCGGCGGCAGCAATGCCGGCGAGGTGGCCAGCGAACTTGCGGTCGAAACCGTGGGCCGGGCCTTTTTTGCCGAGGGTGATCCGGAGTCCGAAAACGACGCCCTGCTGCAGGCCATGCAAAAGGCCAACGACACCATCTTCAGTGAGGCCAGTGCCGATCCCAATAGAGTGGGAATGTGCACCACGTTCACTTGCGCCAGCATCCGGGCCAATACGATTGTCATCGGCCACCTCGGCGATTGCAGTGCCTTCATGGCCGTGGACGGCACCTTGGTCAAACTCACCAATGATCATTCATTGGCCGAAGAGTACGCCCAACAAGGGCGAGAAGTGCCTCCCGACCAGGCCCACTTGACCAATGTCCTGACCCGTTGGATGGGCATAGAAGGTCAGATCCAACCGGACATCAGCGACGTCATGCAATTTAATGATGAAAACACATTGATCATCTGCAGCGACGGACTCACCAAAGTCGTGCAGGAAGATGAGATCTTGCGCACCGTTTCCATGCACCTGCCCCAGACTGCGTGCCGCAAACTGATTCAGTCGGCCAAAGACAATGGCGGGCCGGACAACATTTCGGTGCAAGTGGCCCGGTTGACCAGATTTTAGACAAGAACATGGAATGAATGTGGCAATAGTGACCCAAATTGAGGAGGCAAATTGATGCCCGGTAAAAAACGATTGGCGGCGCTTGTACTGGCGTCACTGGCGTGTGCAGTGGTCTTGTCGGGCTGTTGCAGCATCGGCTTGAAGACCTGCGCGATCAACGACGACCTGGTTTTTGTGGGAGACCGTGATCTGAACAATTGCAACAACACATCCAGCATCCCGGTCACCGTGCGGATCTACTACCTGAAGCAAAAAGACACTTTTTTGAAGTCCAGCTTCGATGAACTGTGGCGGGATCCGGAAGGCACGTTGGGGTCAGATATCATCGGCACCAAACGCTCGACTACGGTCACTCCTGGCGGCGAAATTGTCATCAGTGAAGTCCGCCCGCCGGAAGCCATGCATGTCGGCATCATCGCCGACTTTTGCCAGGATGACGGTGCCTGGCACAAGGTTCTGGATCTCACCAACAAAGAATTGAAAAAAATCGTGACCCTCAAGCAGGTTCACCTCAAAATTTCTGAATGATGCCCAACTTGAGAGGTCGAGGTCGATGAGCCAACTCAACCGCATTGTATGGCAAGAGGGCATGTTTCTCAGCCCGCAACATTTTCAGCAATGGGACCGTTTCAACGCTGCGGAGCAGTGGTCCCGCCACAGCAGCCTGAACCCCTTTCCCTGGGGAGTGCAGCGCATCACATTCAATGTCGAAGCCCTGGAAAACAAGAGGCTGGCTCTGGATGATTTTGAGGCGGTGCTGAAAGACGGGACTGTCGTACGAGCCCCCCTTGTCGACCCGTTGCCGCCGACGCGACAACTGGAAGAAGTCTTCACTTCTCAAATGACTGAGATGAGCGTCTACCTGGCGATACCGGACCGGCGCCCCGGAAACCCCGTTTGCCGACTCGGCGACCATCACGGAGCACTCGAAAGCTCATTCGCTGCTGATACCCGGGAAGTTGAAGACGAAAACAGCCCGGGCAAGAACATCGACATGACCATTGCTCGCCAAAACCTGCGCTTGATGCTCAGCGGCGAAAATCTCGACGGCTACATCACCCTCAAGTTGGGACAGATCAAACGCGATAGCGACGCCCGAATCATCCTGGACACCACTGTTGCACCACCGGCGTTGAGTATGGCTGCTGCCGGGCCGACAAACGACCTCCTGCGCTCGGTGCTCGAGGCCTTGGTGGCCAAAAGCAGTACGCTGTCGGATCAAAACCGGCAACGCGGCGGCGGCATGGTCGAATTTGGCGGCGGAAACATCGGGAATTTTTGGCTGTTGCATACGGTCAACAGCTACATCCCCCTGCTATCACACTTGCAGGATGTGCCAGCGACTCACCCTCTCGAGTTGTACCGCACTCTGATCCAATTGGCCGGATCCCTGTGCACTTTCTGCTTCAACATTCACCCCCGCGATGTCCCCAGTTACGATCATGATGACTTGGGCCAGACGTTTGCCGAGCTGACGAGAATCATCCTGGAATTGTTGGAGACGGTCATGCCTTCGGCCTTCACCACCATCTCTCTCAGCCAACGAGACGAGACCATGCTCATTGGTGAAATCAAGGATGAAGCGTTGCTCGCCGGAGATTGCCATATGTATCTGTCGGTCAGTGGTGATTTGGCCGAGGCCCGGGTGCGAGACGAGGTTCCCAGTCAGGTGATCATTGGTTCACCCCACAATATCGATTTTCTGGTCAAGACGGCAACACCGGGAATCTCATTGACCCACACTCCGGTGCCGCCGCGGGATTTCCCGCTCAAGGCCGGGCACACCTATTTCAAACTAGAGAGCCATGGCGACACTTGGGAAACCGTGCGTGAATCGAATTCCATTGCTGTCTATCTGGGTGGAGCCGAATTGCGAGGGTGCCAATACCAATTGATTGCCATGCGTTGAACGGGTTTTCTTAACTCATTGAGGAATGTAAATGGCCACCAATTCTGCCCAAAAAGCACCGCAACGTGCATCTCTACTGGAGCTGACGTCCGGTGTTTTCACACTCATTTTGTCCCTTCGGCAAGCCAGCGACCTGGGACAAGAAGACGCCTTGCGCCAAAGAATCACTACTCATCTGGCGGGACTGGAGCGTGAAGCTCTGGACCTCGGCATCGTGCGAGAAGATCTCGATTTGGTACGCTTTGCTCTGGTTGCCTTTATCGATGAAACGATCTTGAGTTCGGAGTGGAGCCAGCGTGAAACATGGCGTGATCGGCCCCTGCAATTGGACCTTTTTGCCGAGCGCCGCGCCGGCGGACGTTTTTTCGACGAGCTCGCGCACCTGCGGCGCCAGGGAGAGTCCAAGCGAGAACTCGTCGAAGTTTACCACCAATGTTTGAACCTCGGATTTGAAGGACAGTATCAGGTTTCAGGCCGCGACCAACTGGCGGTGGTCAAATCAGATCTGGAACGCTATCTGGGCATTGACGCCCGTGACCGCCGCGAGTTGAAACTCAGCCCACACGGCAAGCGGCGCGACACGGCCTATGCC
>JADGEP010000114.1:9630-9870 GCA_016744275.1 Candidatus Krumholzibacteriia bacterium
CCAAGGATGGGTTTCCTTGTTGGCGACTCGCGGCCATCGGTGGCGCGGTTCGGGTCGTTCTCTTTCTCATTTTTCTCTGCTGGATCAACTACACGACCGGC
This sequence comes from Candidatus Krumholzibacteriia bacterium, assembly GCA_016744275.1. Taxonomy (GTDB): domain Bacteria; phylum Krumholzibacteriota; class Krumholzibacteriia; order LZORAL124-64-63; family LZORAL124-64-63; genus JAGRNP01. The sequence continues at coordinate 9,732 of JADGEP010000114.1, forward strand.
CAAGCCGTTGACAGCATCAACGGTACTCGGTGACCTCTTGCCTGCGGAGCTAGAATGAATGCACTACCCCTCATAATCGGTTTCCTGAGCAACCCTCGCCAACTGCTGTCCATGGGCGGGCTGGCGCTCATTCTCATGG
>JADGEP010000115.1 GCA_016744275.1 Candidatus Krumholzibacteriia bacterium
CCGCCGAGTATGTGCAAGGTGTCCTGTCGGGCGACCGCACTTTGTTGGCGCGAGCGATCACCCTGATCGAATCCAACGCGCTCAATCATCAGTCCCAGGCCCAGGAAGTTTTGACGGCTTTGCTGCCCCAACGGAAACCGTCCATGCGGGTGGGCATCACCGGTGTGCCCGGTGCGGGCAAAAGCACGTTCATCGAAAACCTGGGCGGGCAATTGACCGCCGCCGGACACAAGGTCGCCGTGCTGGCGGTCGATCCCAGCTCCAGCGTCACTGGAGGTTCCATTCTGGGCGACAAGACCCGGATGGAGAAACTGGCCACCGATGCCAACGCATTCATCCGGCCCTCGCCTACGGCGGGCACCCTGGGCGGCGTGGCCCGCAAAACCCGCGAATCCATTGTACTGTTCGAGGCGGCCGGGTACGATGTGATCCTGGTCGAAACCGTCGGGGTGGGGCAGAGCGAGGTTCAAGTCCGCTCGATGGTGGACATGTTCCTGTTGGTCCTGCTGGCCGGCGCCGGCGATGAGTTGCAGGGCATCAAGAAGGGCGTGGTGGAGATTGCCGACGCGATCATCATCAACAAGGCCGATGGTCCCGGGTTGAAAGCGGCCGAGATGGCGCGCTCCGAGTTCGAACGGGTGCTGCACTATTTGCGCCCCGCGACCTCCGGTTGGACAACCCAGGCCCGAGCCTGCAGTGCCTTGAAGGGCAAAGGCGTGGCCGATATCTGGGACATGGTTACCAAATTTTCGAAGCAGACACGTGAGTCTGGCCAATTTGAGACACGCCGCAATGAGCAGGAAATCATGTGGGTGCGTTCGTTGGTGACCGAGGGATTGGCCGATCGTTTTGCCGAGCATGCGGGGGTGGCGGCAGTGCGGGCCGAGATGGAGGAAAAGGTGGCTCGGGGCGAATTGCCGGCTACGGTGGTGGCGGCCCGGCTCTTGGATCTGTTCAGCAAACCCACCCCCTGATTTTTTGACAAAATCAGAAAGGGTTCGGTTATGGCTTCTCAGCAATCGGTGGCTTCATTGCGCGATGTGGTGCCCGCCGCTTGGCGGGTCTTTCGAAACCACCACCGCTGGGCGGTGGCGACGTCACTTCTGATTGGTCTGCCTCTGAATCTCTTCTTGATCCTGAATTATGCTGCCGACAGTTGGGGGCCCACCGAACGCACCAGTTTTATAGTGGTGATTTACCCCATAGTCGCCGCCTTTGTATCGGTGGGCTATGGGCTCGCCTGCTATCTGGTCGAAACCGAAAGGCGTCAGGAGCAGCCGGGCTCGGGCCTCTTGGTGACCCGGACTATCATGGGATGTTACCGCGCCATCGGGACCCAGATGCTGGTATTCCTCGCGATTTCGTGGGCGATGACTTGCTTTCTATTGCCCGGATTGATGCTGGCGGTTTTCCTGGTTTTTGCGATGCCAGCCTTTGTCAGCGATGGGCAGAGCGGCGACCGGGCCTTCGTGCGCAGCTACCGTGTTGTGAGCCAGGATTTTTGGCGCTACCTGGGAAGGATTCTCGGGCTGGGGCTGGGGTGGATCGCTTGCGGCGTGGCATCCCTTTTTCTGTGGTTGCAGTTGCCAGATGACCTGGTTTTTGGGTTGGTCGCCACCATCCCAATGAATCTTGGTGGATTTTTTGCGGCCCTTTGCCTTGCGGAGCTGTACCTGCAATCGACTGATAGGCTTCCGGGTCAATTTGTGGCCGACAAATCCGAGTATTAGGTTCTGCTGTCGCCGGCGATCCACCTCCCGGCCGGTTGCCGATTCATATCATTTATCTCGGGTGTTTTTCACCATTGAGCCTTGGTTCGCGTATTCGTTTCCCGTTTCTATGTGACGGCCCATCCCGGGGTCCGCGCCTGGATTCTCGCCCGAAAAATCAGCATAGAAGAAGACGATATGAATTCTACGCGCGCTTCGATCACTTTCGCTTTTGGTATCATTTCGCGAGATTTCTGCTCCCCGAATCGAACCCTCAAGGGCGAGCTGGCACGCCTGGAAGCGTTGACGCTCTAGGTCGACGGGTCCGGGTGCCGGTTGCGCTGTTCGGCGGCCAAATCATTGGTTTTATTCGATTTTGAACTCCAAAACCTGCTTTGAGACTGGATGCGGACGGCGATTGGGGTTAGATTGGCGCCCACGCATTCCACCCAAACCGAACCCGAGGATTCTCATGAGCCAGACGCCGATCACTCTCTTTGACACCCTGACGGGGCAAAAGACGCAATTGCAAACCCTTGAGCCCGGCAAATGTGGCGTCTATTGCTGTGGTCCGACGGTGTATGGCCTGAGCCATCTGGGCAACGCGCGGGCCGCCTTGGTGCCCGACGTGATGGTGCGCTTTCTGCGCTACGCCGGCTATGAAGTGAAGTACGTGCGCAACATCACCGACATCGATGACAAGATCATCCAGCGCAGTCAGGAAGAAGGCCTGCCGGCCCAGGAAGTGGCCGATAAATACGCGGCCGAATACAAGAGCGACATGGCGGCCCTGAATCTGCTCGAGCCCGACGTCACCCCGCGAGTGAGCGACCATGTGCCCCAGATCATCGCCCTGGTTCAGGACCTGATCGACAAAGGCCTGGCCTATGATGTCAGTGGCGATGTGTTCTATCGTGTGAAAGCATTTGATGGCTACGGCAAGTTGAGCAAGCGCAACGTGGACGAGATGATTGAGAGCGCGGGCAGCCGCGTGGATGTGGACGAACGCAAAGAAACGCCGCTGGATTTTGCGCTGTGGAAGTCGGCCAAGCCCGGCGAGCCTGCCTGGGATAGCCCGTGGGGGCCGGGGCGTCCGGGATGGCACATCGAGTGCTCGGCCATGAGCAGCACCCACCTGGGCGATTGCTTCGACATTCACGGTGGCGGGCGTGATCTGATTTTCCCGCATCACGAAAACGAGATCGCCCAGAGCCAAGGCGCCCACGGTGAAGACACCTTCAGCAAGTATTGGGTGCACAATGGGTTCATCGATTTTGCGGGCGAGAAAATGTCCAAATCGTTGGGCAACTTCTTCACCACTCGTGAGATCATCAATCTCTACGATCCCGAGTCGGTGCGGTACTTTCTGCTGACGGTGCACTACCGCAGTGGGCTGAATTTTGAAATTGAAGTGACTTGCCCTGCATGTGATGTGCAGATGGACAAAGACCAGCAGGAAAGCGGACAGTGCGGTTGCGGAGTAACGACCGGGCGTGATGAATTGCGTCAGCAAGTGCGCTTTCCCGGCCTTGAAGAAGCAGACGAACGGCTGGCCTATATCTACAAGACACTGTCGGGTGCCAAACGCTTCCTGGCCACGGCCAAAAAACCCGGTGATGGAGCTGCTGGCGAAGATGCCGTCCTGGAAAATGTGGCGGGCATGTTGATGACTTTTGTGGTGCACATGCAGAATGATTTTAATACCAGCGGTGGCCTCGGAGCGCTGAGCAAACCCCTGGCCGAGGTCAACGGCCTGTTGGATTCGGGAAAAGGCGTGAGCAAAGCCACGCGGTACCTGACCCTGGAAAAATTCGTTGAGGGCATGGCCGTCGTGGCTGAAATCCTGGGTTGTTTTGGGCAGGATCCCAATGCATGGCTGATCGGCCGTCGGGATATGAAGGCGGCCCGGATGGGATTGGATCTGGCCCGGGTCGACGACTTGGTGGCAGCACGGGTCTTGGCCCGACAGGAGAAGGATTGGGATGCGGCCGACCGTATTCGTGGAGAATTAGACGAGCTCGGTGTTGGGGTGCAAGATGGCCCCGATGGCTCCGTCTGGGATTTTCAATAGACGCGGTGGTTGAGAAATCAATGGGCCCGGCCCTTGTGGCTGGGCTTCGCTGTATCTAAAATGGCCTGAATGCTTTACTCTGGAATAAAGGATGAAGATGATGAAGATGATCAATCTCGGCTTTGTGGTGTTGGTGGCGGCAGTGTTGTTGACAGGTTGTGGTGGTGGCGATCAAGCGGCCGAGAAATCCGTATTGCGATTCACGGCCATTCCCGACCAAAACACCACCGAGTTGCAACAGCGGTTCGCCCCTTTTGCCGAGTATCTGGCCCGCGAGTTGGACGTTGAAGTGGAATATGTGCCGGCCCGCGACTACCAGGCTTCGGTGGAGATGTTCCGCAATGGAGACATCATGTTGGCCTGGTTTGGTGGTTTGACCGGTGTGCAAGCCCGGGTGGCGGTGCCCGGGGCCCGCGCCATCGCTCAGGGTGAGGCCGATCCGAATTACTATTCCTACTTTATTGCCCATGGCGATACGCCCCTGAAGGCGAGCGAAGAATTCCCGGCAGAGATTGCCAGCCACACCTTCACCTTTGGTTCGGAAAGCTCGACCTCGGGCCGCCTGATGCCGGAGCATTTCATCAAGAACAACAGCGGCAAAACGCCGTCGGAGTTCTTTGCCCAACCATTCGGCTTTTCGGGCAGCCATGACAAGACTTGTGAGCTGGTAGAGGCGGGACGTTTCGAGGTGGGTGTGGTGAACTACAAGGTTTACGACCGCCGGGTGGCCGATGGCACCACTGATCCGGCCAAGTGTCGGGTCATCTGGACCACACCACACTACGCCGACTACAACTTCACGGCTCATCCGGGACTCGAGGCGAAATTTGGCGCCGGGTTCACAGACAAATTGCAGCAGGTACTGCTGGGAATTGAAGAGAGCGCATTGCTGGAAGCCTTGCCGCGGAAAAAACTGATCGCCGCCGAGAATGCCGAATTTGCGGGCATCGAAGCGGTGGCCCGTGAACTGGGTATGGTGCGCTGAGTGTCCTTGACCCTTTCACATGGTGGATTTGAGCTGCAAAACGCCACGGTGTTGTATGGCGCCGTGGCGGCCCTGCAGGATGTGTCGTTGTCGGTGGCGTCGGGTGAGTCGGTGGCTTTGGTTGGGCCCAGCGGGGCCGGTAAAACATCCTTGTTGCGGCTGCTGAACGGAGCGGTGGTGCCCCAACTGGGCACCGTTGAAGTGGCGGGGGCTTCTTTGGCTGAGCTGTCATCTGGCGACCTGCGACGGTTGCGATCGCGCATTGGCATGGTGCCGCAGGATCTGCGGTTGGTGCCCAATTTGCGGGTCTCGCAAAACGTGATGAGTGGCCGCCTGGGGCAATTGTCTCTGTGGCAATCGGCGCGGTTGTTTTTGAAGCCTGCGGCGGCAGAACTGGAAGACGTGCACCAATTGTTGGAGCGCGTAGGCATTGCCGACCAGATGTACCAACGGGTTGACCGTTTGTCCGGTGGGCAGGCCCAACGGGTGGCCATTGCGCGGGCCTTGCACCAATCCCCGCGCATGCTTTTGGCCGACGAACCGGTCGCCAGCGTGGACCCGACTCGGGCTGCGGCCCTACTGGAATTGTTGACGAGCGTTTGTGCCGAAGAGGGCCTGACCTTGGTGGTCAGCCTGCACAGCCCGGAGCTGGCGCGGCGCCATTTTTCGCGTCTGGTGGGTCTGCGTGGAGGGCGCATCGCTTTTGACTCGGCCTCCAGAGACGTGACCGATCAGCAGTTGACCGACCTCTATGAGCTGGAGGCCGACCGTGAGCTTTGAACGGCGACCAGGGCCTGGTGCAGGCTCGGCGTCCGGTCTGAAGCCGGGCTCCAGGCTGGGTTCGCTGGGCACGGCGGGCGTTGTTCTGGGGGCATTGCTATTGGCGGGAATTTGGGCCGCGTGGCACCTGCGGCTTGAGCCGGGACAGCTGTTGCCCGGCCGTGGTGGGTGGCAATTGGCAGCGGATTTTTTTGGCAGCGCCCTGCGCCCAGCCTGGCAGTTTGAAGGCTCTTTTCAGGGCAGCGGCAGTTCCTCGTTGCCGGCTCAGGCGTTGCGGGCCGCTGGCACAACGGTCATCTTCGCGGCCACCTCACTTTCGCTGGCTTTGATCGGCGGCCTTCTCCTCGGATTCCTCAGTTCATTCAGCCTGATGCGAGGCCGCTTTCTACGCCTGGTGGTGGCGCCGGCGCGGCTGTTGGCGAACCTGCTGCGCTCGGTGCACGAGCTTATCTGGGCGGTGCTGTTATTGGCGGCTTTTGGCCTCGGGCATCTGGTGGCCGTGATCGCCATCGCCTTGCCCTACGCCGGTACCCTGGCCAAGATCTTTGCAGACATGATGGACGAAGCCCCGGACGATGCCGCCGATGCCCTGGAAATGGCGGGCGCCTCACCGGTGCAGCGCTTCGTTTTTGGCATCCTGCCGCGAGCGCTGCCCGACATGACGGCCTACACTTTTTATCGATTCGAGTGCGCGCTGCGTTCGTCAGCGGTGCTGGGCTTTTTCGGCTTTCCCACGCTTGGGTATTACATCGCGGCGTCTTTTGAAAATCTCTATTACGGCGAAGTCTGGACCTATCTGTATGTCCTGCTGGCCCTGATCCTGGCTGTGGATTGGTGGAGCGGCCGCCTGCGGCAGGAGCTGGTCTCATGAGCACACGCACTGCCCGTCTGGCCCAGTTGCATCGAGAACGCCCGCGTAGGCCCTTCGTGACCCGCAGCGTGGTGGCCTTGCTGGCTATCGTGGTCTTCAGTTGGGTGGCGGGTGACTTTGCGCCAGAACGCTTTTTTTCAGAACGGCAGCAGGGCAACGCCGCGCGTTTTCTGACGGAGTTGCAGCCATGGTCACTGCAGCAGCCGGATGCCCCCCAGGATTTTCTGACGCGCGCCCAAATGGCGAGCCAATGGTTTGGCCGGATGTGGCAGGAGGCTGGGGCCGAGGCCGTCGCCAGCACCTTGGCCATCAGTTTGGTGGCCATCCTGCTGGCTGGGCTATGGGGCAGTTTGCTGAGCCTGCCGGCGGCCCGAAGCTTTGCCACGTCAGAGCCATTCATGAGCTCTGGGCGGCCTGCGCCCCGGTCGGTGTGTTGGCTGTGGCGCTCGGTTTATTTGGGCACTCGAGGTTTCTTGACCCTGCTGAGGGCATTGCCCGAATACATCTGGGCTTTCCTCTTGTTGGCGCTGCTGGGCCCTTCGGTGTGGCCGATGATCCTGGCCTTGGCGCTGCACAATACCGGCATTCTGGGCAAGTTGACCGCCGAGGTGGTTGAGAATGTGGATACGCGCGCGCCAGCGGCGTTGCGGGGGCTGGGAGCGGGGCGCTTGCCCATCGTGGTGGCGGCGTTGGTGCCGATGTCTTTGCCCCGATTTCTGCTGTATTTTTTCTACCGTTGGGAAACATGCGTGCGCGAGTCGACGGTGCTGGGCATGCTGGGCATGGCCTCGTTGGGGTTCCGGATTGTCGAAGCGAGGGCGGGCAACGCCTACGATGAGATGATGTTCTTTGTCATCTGCGGCATGTTGTTGGTGCTCTTGGGTGATCTCATGTCGGCCCTGGTACGGCACTTCGTGCGCAGGGCCTGAAACGGTGGCATTCAGCTTGTGGGCAAAGGCGGTACCGCAGTCGGCAGGTCCACACCGCTGAGGCCGGCACTGGGATCTTTCAAGCCGTGGCCCGTGACCAGGGTGGCGACGGTGTCTCCGGCGCGAACCCAACCTGCGTCGCGGGCGGCCAGCAGGCCGGCCAATCCGGCAGCGCCCGAGGGCTCGGCAAATACGCCGGAGCGGGCAGCCAACAGGCCGATGGCTTCGATGATGGTTTCATCCGATACGGCCACAAAGCCGCCACCGGTAGCGGCCACCCGGCGCCAGGCCTTGATGCGGTTGCGAGGAATGCCAACGCTGATGGAATCGGCAATGGTCTGGCAGGCTGTCGGAGCAATGGTCGCCTGGATTTCCTTGCCGCTCAGTTTTTCATGCCCGGCATCAAGCCCGGCCCAGGCCTGGGCCAAGGGCGAGGCTCCAGCAGCCTGAACGCCAACGACCCGGGGCACCGCCGGGGTCAATCCCAGTTGGTGCATTTCAGCAAATCCCTTGGCCACCGCCGAGATGATGCAGCCGTCACCGACGGGTACCAGCACCACATCCGGCCAGATGGAGGCGTGCCCCCGGAAGCCTCTGGTCAAGGCGAAGCCCATTTCCAGGGCGACCGTTTTTTTACCCTCAACCAACAAGGGGTTGTGGGCGCAGTTGCGGCTGTACCACTGGTGGGAACTGATTTCCGCCAAAGACAAATCGAAGGCCTGGTCGTAGGTGCCGTCAACGGGCACCACCGTGGCGCCGTGCAACAGCAACTGGGCCAGCTTGGCTGCTGGCGCCTTGGCCGGTACAAAAATCGTACTGCGCAGGCCGGCGCGGGCCGTGAGCACCGCCAGACTGGCAGCCGCGTTGCCCGTCGAAGCGCAGGCCAGATGATCCACGCCCAACAGGCGGGCATGAGCGATGGCGACCGCGGCGGCGCGGTCCTTCAGGCTGGCTGAAGGCAGGCAGGTGTCGTCCTTGATCAACAGCTGTTTCTGGCCCAGATGATCGGCCAGACGTGGCGCCTCGTGCAGGGGCGTATCGCCCAGGGTCCAGGCGGTGTGGGCGGCGGTCGGTTGCACCGGCATCATGTTGGCAAAACGCCACAATCCACCCGCGCCAGCGCTCGCGAATGCTCCGGCGCCGGAGCATTCGCTGCGCATGCGGTCGTAGTCATAAACGACATCCAGGATGCCATCGACCCCACAAGTGGGGCACACATTGTCGGCAAAATTGCGGGCTTGTTCCTGGCCACAGATCACGCATTGGAAACCGGTGAAACTCGGATTTAAGCCCACTTCAGGCAAATTGTTGGCAACGTTGGTCATCCTGGACATCTCGCTTTCCTACATCGTCAATGCCATTCCTACATCGTCAATGCCATGAGGGCCTTGGCGGTGTGCAAGCGGTTTTCGGCTTCATCCCAGACGACCGACTGGGGCCCGTCGATCACCGCGTCGGTGACTTCGGCGCCGCGGCTGGCCGGCAACGGATGCATGTAGATGGCGTTGGGGTCGGCCAGGGCCATGCGTTCTTCGTTGCAGATCCAGTCCGGGTATTTTTCGATGTGTTGCACGGCCGCTTCGCGATCCGGTTCGTGCACCAGGCAGCCCCAGCTTTTGGGATACACCACGTGGGCACCTTCGAAGGCGGCGTCCATGTCGTCGACGACTTCAAATTTGGTGCCGGATTTCTTGGCGTTGGCTTCGGCCTGGGCCATGATTTCGGGCTTGAGCTTGAACTCGGGCGGATGGGCCAGGGTCACATCCAGGCCAAAGCGGCTCATGAGCAAAATCTCCGAGTGGGGCACCGAGATGGGGCGCACATAACTGGGAGCGTAGGTCCAGCTGACGACGATTTTGCGGCCGCGCACTTCGTTCATGAATTTCTCGCGGATGGTCATCAGGTCGGCTACGGCCTGGCAGGGATGGTACAGGTCGCACTGCATGTTCAGCACCGGTTTGGTGCTCATCTCAGCCACGCTGCGGATGAACTTATTGCCTTGGCCCCAGTTGCAATTGCGGATGCTGATGCCATGGCCCATGCGGCTCAAAACCCGAGCGGTGTCTTCGGCGGTCTCGCCGTGGCTGACCTGCAATTTGTCGGGAGTCAAATCATGGGCGTGGCCACCCAGTTGGGTCATGCCCGCCTCGAAACTGTTGCGTGTGCGCGTGCTCTGCTCGTAGAACATCATGAAAAGGGTCTTGTCGCGCAGCAGGGCGTGGGGCTCGTCGCGGTAGAATTTGCGTTTCAGATCGCTGCTGGTTTCGAGCAGCATTTCGATTTCGTGATCAGCCCACTCCTGGGTGGTGATAAAGTGGCGTCCTTGCATCGGTTTGCTCATGGCTTGTCCTTACTCGGTTTGGTTTTAGGGGTTCGGAAATTATGGCGCTCTGGGGCGCCCTTGCCAATGGAAAACCTCGGTTTGAGATAAAAAGTGCGCAAAAAAGGGCTCCCCGCCAA
>JADGEP010000116.1 GCA_016744275.1 Candidatus Krumholzibacteriia bacterium
GCATAGACCATATCAGTGTCGGAGATGAACAGACCCGCATCGGCGGTGGTGTGGTGCTTGCGCATGCTGAAGCCCATGCTGGCGGCAAAATTGCCGTCTTCCCGCACGTCGTTGTCCCAGCTCCACATCCAGGTGGCCGGCGTGGGATCATAAGTGATCATGATCTCGCCCGCTGTGGTCTCGCGGTTGCTGCGCACGGCAAAGGGATCCAGCTGGGTATTGCGCGGACGGCCCACCGTACCCGCCAGATCACTGGAGTGCGGCATTGGGCCAACGATCGGTTTTTGCCAGAGAAAATTGGGCCCTACCTGCCACTTGCCCATGGTCACCGCCACCCCGGAGATTGCATTGACCTGGTTGCCCGAGCCGCTGTCTTTCAAGCTCCAGCCGGTGTAGGTGGGAATCGCAGTCGGCCCCGCTTCAGCTACCAACCCCATGTAAGCGCCCTGGCCATACCAATTCCAGCGGCCTTTTTGCCAAGTCAATTTGCCCTTGAAACCAAAGGTGTCGTCGCTATTGACGGTATCGGCGCGCACATCTTCCGGATCAACCGGGCCGCCGGCTGCCACAACATCCTCGTCGACCAGTTGGAAAGTTTCGCCTTCTCGTGGCTGGCCGGACCACAGCGCGCCGCCCTCCAAGTCGAATGGCCCAAACTTGGTTTTCATCTGCAAGGAAGCCTTGCGGGTTGAGCGGATGGGAATGGCCACCGAGCTGGTCAGCGCCGTTTGCTGGGCAAAGTCTTCCTGGAACATGCCCGTCCAGGCGGTGCTGCCGATGGTGCGATTGTACTTCACAAATACGGCCGGATTGGCACCCCACCATAACTGCGGACCGAAGGCCATCTTCAATCCCGTGAGGCTCTTCTTGCCGGCGATTTCCATCCCCACCGGCGCCTCACCATTGTAAATATCCACGTTCTCGCCGTAGAAAGCATCGCGGTACAGACCGAAAAAATCGCCTTCGTATTGCCAATGCAAATGGCCGGTGCGGTAAAAGGCGTCCATCTGGAAGAGACGGTCATCCCAGGTGACGGATGCCTGATAGACTTTGACGCGCTGCAAGGATTCCAACTCCACCAATTCGCCGTTGCTATCGGTGATGGTCTTGGACTGCCCCCGGTTTTCGTAGAAAATTTCGTCGATGGGATTCTTCGCCACCCGCCCCAGCACGTTCAAAGACACCCGGCCGATGACGGCATCATTGGGTTTGGCTTCGATGTCGGCATAGAAAGACTGGGAGTTGTCGAAACCCAGGAACGAAGGGAATCCTTCCTGAGGCGTTTCGATCGCCGGCGTGGAAACGTTGTGGCCGCCCGTGCTGTAGGTTTCGAATTCCATGCGCATTCCTGAGACCCGCACCTTGCTCATGGTATCGCCTTGCAAAGCCGCCGCGTCGCCGCGCGCTTCGACCACACCCTGCATCGCGGTGATGTTGCCGAAGTGCTCACGAATTTTGTCGACATTTGTATCTGCACCGTAGGGATCCAGCCGGAAGGCATCCCGCAAAACGTAATAGGCCGCCCGCGGGTACACCTCATAGATGCCCCGCACATCGCTATAACCCTTGGCGGTGATTCCCCACCACTCTTCGTTCATGTTGTTTTCGCCTTCGCGATAATCTTCCGGGTAGCCCGAGTTGGGCCACGAGGCGTTGGTATCGTGGATGTCCAAGCGCTCTTCCTGCTTGTACTTCCACCATCCGTCACTCCACTGGAAAATCAAGCCACCGATGGCGTTGCCCACGCCGCCCTTGCCCGCCGACTGTTCGTAGATCTCGCGCCACTGTCCTAGCAGATAGTGCGCCTGGGTGGCCTGGTCTTCGCGCATGGAAACGGCGTTGAAGGCGTCGGCGCCAAATTCGGTGAAGAAGGTCGGCACGCCCAATTTGTCTTTGACGACCTGATAAAAATCGCGGGCCGAGATGCCCCGATAAACATTGGAACCGAAGACATCCAGGCCATGGCATTCTTCGGCGATGATGTCGATGTACTGCAGGTCGCCATTGGCCATGGCAACCGGTCGGCCCGGATCACGCCGCTTGATGTCGCGAATGACTTCACCAAAAAGAGAATACAGATGCCGGGCCCGCGCTTCATTGCGCTCGCCATCGGGCAAGGCTTCGATTTCAAATGACGACCAACTCAGGCCGTAGTTGTTCTCGTTGCCCAACAGCCACATCAGCACACCGGGAGTGCCTTCAAACTCATCCACCAATGCGGCAACTTCCGCTTTCAGGATCTTTCGCACCTTCGGATCAGAGTAGTCCGTCACCGGCAACCAGGCACCATCGATGGTCATCCCGTAGCGCCCCACCGTATGATTCAGCACAGTGTAAATACCATATTTTTCATACACATACTGCACCCATCGCGGCGGCATCCCCACGTAGTGCCGGATCGTATTGACTCCCATTGCCTTCAGCAGGGACATTTCTTTGGCCAACGAAGCTTCGATCACATCGTCGGACTGGTCCCAAAAGGCGTAGGTGTAGTTTTGCCCGATCGGCATGTAGCCCCAGTTCATGCCGAAGACCATGAAGTCGCGGCCATCTACCTGCAGGCGCGAGCCGCTGTCGTCGGCGACCACTTCGATCTTGGGCATATGCACCGGCTCACTCTGGGCCAGGGCCGAACCCGAGACCAGGACCAAAAGCAGGACCGCTACCATGATGCGGCACGAGGGGAAGGCATGACGGCTAGGCTTCCGGTTCACAAGATTCTCCTTGAGAGGGTGATGAGTCGGAATCGTCGACGGCATTGGCTGCCACCACGTCCCGATACCAATAGGCACTGTCTTTGGCGGTACGGTTCTGAGTCTCGGTATCGACGGCGTAGAGTCCAAATTTCTTCTCGTACCCCAGGGCCCATTCGAAATTGTCCATCTGGGACCAGGCAAAATATCCCTGGACCGGTACACCGGATTGAATGGCTTGGTGCAAGGCCAAAAGATGCTCGCGCAGATAGGTGATGCGTTTCGTATCGGCGATGCGCCCATTTGCACCAATGGGGTAGTCGTAGGCCGCGCCGTTTTCAGTGATGTAGATCTTGGGCGGACTGTAATCCTGGTGAACAGTCATCAAACTGCGGAGGAACCCTTCGGGATAAACCTCCCAGTCCATGTCGGTAAGTTCTTCCCTGGGAACGACTTTAACGGCCACCCGTCGCCCGTTCTCATCCACCTTCATGACATTGCGGCTGTAGTAGTTGAGGCCCAAAAAATCCAAAGGTGCCGAAATGATCCCCAGGTCACCATCCTGGACAAAAGGCATTTCCGAACTTGAAAGGTGCCCGGCGGCAATGCGATCAGCCACCGCATCGGCGGGATAGCTGCCCTTGAAAACAGGATCCATGAACCACCGATTGAAGCCGCCGTCGAACCAGCGGGCCGCGTCCTGGTCGTCGGCACTATTGGTGGCGGGATAGGCTGGGCAATGAATCTGCACGATGCCCACTTCGGCATTTTTCGCTTCGCGCCGAATGACCGGCACGGCCCGGCCATGGGACAATAGGATGTGGTGGGCAACCGCCAAGGCCTCCGCCGGATCCTTGTGACCTGGTGCGTGGTGGCCTTCTTCGTGACCGAGGCAGGCGATGCACCACGGCTCGTTGTGGGTGACCCAGCGTGACACGCGATCGCCCAGGCGACGGGTGACGGCCTCGGCGTAGTCAGCGTAAGCGTTGACGATGGACCGGTTGGCCCATCCGCCTTCATCCTGCAAGCGTTGTGGCAAGTCCCAGTGGTAGAGAGTCGGGTAGGGTTCGATGCCGGCGGCCAGCAGGCCGTCGACCAAGCGTTCGTAAAAATCGAGTCCCGCAGAATTGACCTGCCCCCGACCCTGCGGAAAAATGCGGGGCCAGGCGATGGAAAAGCGATAGGCATCCAGGCCCAGCCATTGCATCTGCTGGATATCTTCAGGCCAGCGGTTGTAGTGGTCGCAAGCGACATCTGGCCGGGACCCGTCAGAGATATTCCCCGGCTTGCTCGCAAACCGGTCCCAGATCGATTCTCCGCGTCCATCCTGGTTGACGGCGCCTTCGATTTGCTGCGAAGACGTGGCCGTACCCCAGATAAACCCTTCAGGAAAAAGGTGGTTAGACAAGTCGCATCAACTCCCAAAAAATATCTTTGTTCGGACTCCGAACATAGTGTATGATAGTGCTGGTTCTGTCAAGACCCTTTCGCTCTCGAGTACCGCAGTCGCCCTTGGCCGGGCAGCGGGCGATGAGCCAGGCTTTCCTCTCGCATGAGATCACTTGATGTTTCAGAAAGCAATAGAACGCGACAGAACAGGTCAGAAAAGTCGCCGGTTCGACATCGGCACGAACACTCAAGGTCGCACCCGACCTTGCGCAGGAGGTTTAGTCCATGAAATCCCAGCAGATTCAACTTTTGCTCATGTTGGCTCTGGTCACGCTCTGCCTGGCTCCGCCCAGCAGCCAGGCCATCACGCCCTACAACCAGGACTTCGAAGGGCTGGTTCAATCTGACCCAACGGCCCTGGAAGTTGATGGTTGGAAAGTGTACGGCAACGTGTACGATCCTCTCGGTGCCTGGCTCTACGGTTACGGAGCCTTCGTCGCGCCCAACGATGGTTTTGCCTTCAGCCAGATCGACATCAATCAGGGCGGTATCGAGCAGGGCTTCCAGCAGTTGTCAGTTTTCAGCGACTACAACAACGCTGACCACGCCAACGGCAATATCGTCGAAGCCAACGTGTTTCAGGAGATGCCCATCACAGCAGCGGACGTGGGCAAGACCTGGAAGTTTTCCTTCCAGGCCAAACGCGGCAACATCGTAGCGCCCTCAACGGCCTTCGCCTTCATTAAGACGATTGATCCGAATAACAGCTACGCCACCACGAATTTTGTTCTCGTGGACCTGTCCGCCACATCCGTCGATTGGGACGGCTATTCGCTGTCGCTCACCATTGATGCGGGCCTCATCGTTGGCGCGATGCCTCACCTGTTTCAGATCGGTTTCTACAACACCTCGACACTGTACGAGAGTTCGGGAAATTTCTACGACAACATCGTGCTGGAAATCGACACCGTGTCGGATGTGCCTAATACGTTGTTGCCCGGATCCGATCTGGGTCAGAACTATCCAAACCCGTTCAACCCCTCGACCCGCATCGACTTCAGTCTCGAAAAAGCGGGTTCGGTGGAATTGTCGGTTTATGATGTCGCCGGACGCAAAGTGGCGAACCTGCATCAGGGCAGCCTGGATGCCGGTAACCACCACGTGACCTGGAACGGCCAGACAGATGCGGGCGCGCCAGCCCCGACGGGACGCTACAGCTATGTGTTGCGCACCGCCAACGGCCAGACATCCCGCAGCATGGTTCTCTTGAAGTAAGAATGTCGACATTTGCCGGGAGCCCACCTGCGAGGCTCCCGGCGAGTCCTAAAACGCAAACCTGACGTATTCGAAACGCAAGTATAAGGAACCAACATGGGCCGACCGGAATCTGCTCCCCACACCACCAATGCCAAACCTCTGTCAGCCGTGGCCAGCGGTGGCTTTGTGGTGCTTGACGGAGAAGCCCATTACCGCATATCGGCCTACCAATGTCTGAAGCCCTTTTTAGTCAGCATTCCCAGCGATACCGACCTCTGGATGTACATTGCTTCTGGCGGCGGATTGACCGCCGGTCGGGTCGATTCGTCGGGCAGTATTTTCCCCTACCAAACCGTGGACCAGCTGCACGACGCCCACCACCACACCGGCCCAGTGACCTTGATTCGCGTCGAACAAGACGGCGAGCCTGCGGTCATGTGGGAGCCGTTTGTCCCGACAGAGACAGAACAATCTGGCACCGAACGGTCGCTCTACAAGAACATCACCGGCAACCGAATCGTCTTTGAAGAAATTCATCGGGAATTGCAACTCGCTTTCCGCTACAGCTGGGCCGCGTGCGATGAGTTTGGCTGGGTACGCACGGCGACGCTGAAAAACCTCGCCGACCAGCCCAGGCGCACAACAGTCCTCGATGGCCTGCGCAACGTCTTGCCTCACGGCGCCCCCCTGTCTTTGTACCAACAGGCCAGTAACCTGGTCGATGCCTACAAAAAAACGGAAGTGGACCCGGCTTCGGGGCTCGGCATTTTTTCGCTCACAGCAGGCATCACTGATCGCGCCGAGGCCATTGAAATTCTGCGGGCCAACACAGTTTGGTGCTGCGGCCTGGATGGATTTCGGGTGCATTTGTCGCCCTCGGCCATCTCGGAATTCCGCCAGGGCCACGTCATCGCTGGTGAGGGTCTCGCCAACGGAACCAGGGGCAATTATCTCGTCAGCTGCGGCATCGATTTGCCGGCTGGAGGGTCCTGCCGGTGGCACCTCGTTGGCGACACGGGCCGCGACCAAATGCAGGTCGCCACGCTGCGCCAACAGATTCTTGCCGATGCCGATCTTGATGGTCAGGTCAAAAATGCCCTGCGCCTGGCCGATCAAAACCTGCGGCGATTTGTGGCCAGTGCCGATGGTGTGCAACTGACCGGCCAACCGGAATCCTGGACCCACCACTTCGCCAACGTGCTTTTCAACAGCATGCGCGGCGGCGTCTTTGCCCACAACTATGACTTGCCCCGCAACGACCTGATCGATTTCCTGCAAGTGCGCAACACTGAGGTGGCGGCGCGCCAGCACGACTTGCTGGCAAAATTGCCGAAAAAAATGAGCATCCAAAACCTCGGCAATCTCGCCCGAGAATCTGGCGACACGGATTTTGAGCGCCTTTGCCTGGAATATCTGCCCCTGCATTTTGGGCGGCGACACGGAGACCCCAGCCGTCCCTGGAATCGCTTTTCGATTCGTGTGCGGGATGACGGCGGCCAACAAGCCCTCAACTACGAAGGCAATTGGCGGGACATTTTCCAGAATTGGGAAGCCCTCTGCCCGGCTTTTCCCGGCTTTTTGCCCAACGTTGTGGCCAAATTTGTCAACGCCTCTACCGTGGACGGGTTCAACCCCTACCGCGTCAATCGAAACGGCGTGGACTGGGAAGTCGAAAGCCCCGAAGACCCCTGGAGCAACATCGGCTATTGGGGCGATCACCAGATCATCTACTTGCTCAAATTGTTGGAATCCTGGCAACAGCATGACCCGCAGGGAATCGAAAACAATCTGGCCGCCGACATCTTCAGCTATGCCGCCGTGCCCTACCGCATTCGGCCATACACCGACCTGCTGCGCGACTCCAGTGCGACCATCACCTTCGACCAGGAACGCGAGCGCCAACTCGCCGCCAGGGTCGAGGCGATCGGCACCGACGGCAAACTGCTGGCCGACAAACAGGGGGCGGTGTATCACGTCAATCTGTTCGAGAAACTGCTCGTACCAGTCCTGGCGAAATTGTCCAACCTGGTGCCCGATGCGGGCATCTGGATGAACACCCAGCGCCCCGAATGGAATGACGCCAACAACGCTCTGGCCGGCGGCGGTCTATCGGTCGTCACGCTTTGCCACGTCCGTCGCTACCTGAAATTTCTGGCCGAAGTCCTCACCAATTCCGAAGCAACCGCCTTGCCGGTTTCCACCGAAGTGGCCGACTGGTTCGGCATGATCCTCATTGCTCTGGACAGTGAAAAAGATCTGCTGGTGGGTGCCAGTCTCGCTCCTCGCGATCGCCGACGCCTGCTGGACAAGTTGGGCGTCGCTTTTTCCGCCTACCGCGAGACAGTCTATGCTGGCGGTTTTTCGGGGCGAACAGATTTGTCGTTATCCCAGGCCCGGCGCCTGTGCAGCACCGCTCTGGAATATGTCGAATGGGGCCTGGCAGCCAACCGCCGCTCCGATGGCCTCTACCACACCTACAACCTACTGCAGGTCGTCCCGGACAGCGATACGGCAGAGGTGAAGCGCCTGCCGCAGATGCTCGAAGGACAAGTCGCCATTTTGAGCTCGGAACTCCTATCGGCCACAGACTCACTGGCGGTGCTGGAACAGCTTTACGCCAGCCCCATGTACCGCCCGGATCAACGCAGTTTTATCCTTTACCCCGAGCGGGAGTTGCCGGGTTTTCTGGACAAGAACACGGTGCCCCGAGCCCGCGTGGATAAAGTTTCGCTGCTGGTCGACATGCTCGCCAACGGCGACACCTCGTTGCTTGGCCAGGATGCCGACGGCATTTGCCGGTTCAATCCGGATCTCGGCAACGCGCGCCAGGTTGGGGACGCCCTGAAGCAATTGGGGCAAGCCGACCGGTGGTCCGAGGCTGTCGAACGCGACAGTGCGGCGGTGCTGGACCTGTTCGAATCCGTATTCGAGCACGAGTTTTTCACGGGCCGCTCTGGCACCATGTATGGCTATGAAGGCTTGGGCTGCATCTATTGGCACATGGTCACTAAGCTATTGCGGGCTGTGCAGGAAACACAGTGGCGAGCCCACGACACGGGACAAAGTCAAGACGTACAGACGGCCCTGGCCGGTATGTACGAAAAAATCCGCTCTGGCATAGGCTACAAAAAATCGGCGACAGAATACGGGGCCTTTCCCACCGATCCCTATTCGCACACTCCGGCCAGCGGCGGCGCCAAGCAACCAGGCATGACCGGGCAAGTGAAAGAGGAAATACTCACTCGCCGCGGTGAACTCGGCATCCGGGTTGAGAAGGGCTGCGTGAGTTTTGACCCTGCCCGGCTGCAACCTGAAGAGTTCCTCAGCCAACCAGGCCAATGGGACTACTTCGGTTTGGCGGGCAAGCACCATTCGCTGGACCTGCCGGCCGGCAGTCTGGCCTTCACCTTGTGCCAGGTCCCGGTGGTCTATCAGTTGACCAACTCCGAGCCCAGCATCCGGATCACCGGGGCCGATGGCACTTCAAATACTCACTCAGGTTGCTCGTTGAATGAAGAACTGAGTGCCGAAATTTTTGCCCGCAGCGGCCGGATCGAACAAGTTTGGGTTGAATTGCAGGCGCCAGCCACGAAGCAAGATCCGGCCCCAATGAACGGGATGTTTCCATGAGCGCAGCACGCCACTACAAGACCGCTCCGGAAGACCGCATCAGCCTGATGCATAAGGTGGCCTATGGGTCGGGCGCTTTCGTCAACAACCTGTTGGCTGCCGCCAGCAGTGGCATGATGCTGGTCCTGAACCTCGGTCTGGGAATGAACCCGGCTCTGGTAGGCCTGCTGGGCGCTTTACCACGGCTCACTGACGCCTTCACCGACCCGTTGATGGGCTACATCTCCGACAATGCCAACACCCGCTGGGGCCGGCGCCGGCCTTTCATTTTTGCCGGGGCCTTCGCCGCCGGGATCATTTTTGCACTGCTTTGGCAACTGCCTCAGGGCCGCAGCGAGTCATTCTACTTCGTCTTTTTCCTGGTGGGCTCGATCCTCTTCTACGCGGGCTACACCATTTTTGCCACGCCGTGGGTCGCCCTCGGCTACGAGTTGACACCCGACTACCACGAACGCACCCGGTTGATGGGCACCCAGAATTTCACCGGCCAATTGGCCTACCTCATCTCCCCGTGGTTTCTGTGGTTCATGACCAAGGAAGATTGGTTTTCCGACCAGGTCGCCGGCGCCGCCGTGCTGGCCATTCTTGTCGGCGTGGTGGCCATCGGCCTGGGCATCCTGCCTGCGATTTTCCTGCGTGAACGCATGCAGGATGTGGCCACCAGCAAGACGGAAACCGCCCCGCCTCGACAGGGCTTCAAGGACAATGCCCGCGAGTTTTTTCGCGGCTTCGGCATCACCCTTTCATCTGCCCCGTTCCTGAAACTCTGCCTGGCCACTTTCATGGTCTTCAACGGCTTCATGCTGGTCGCCTCGTTCCAGTACTACGT
>JADGEP010000117.1 GCA_016744275.1 Candidatus Krumholzibacteriia bacterium
GGGCGGTTGTTTTTCCTATCCTCAACGGCGCCCCTTCACCATCGGAAGAGGCGCCAAATTCAATGTTACGTTCTTACCGTCCGAGATATCTGTCGACGGCAAGGGCTCGCTCGGAAGCGTGCTGATTCAGTTCTGAAATCGCCATCTGAAAGTCTTCACTCCGATTCAGGAATGTGTACCCCTGGACCTCGATGGCGGCATAGGGCGCGACCAACGCGGCGTAGGAGGCGTATGTTCCTTGAATGGGGCCGGTGCTGAAGGCGCCGTCGATGACATCTTCCACATAGGCATCATATTGCGCCCGGTAGACCGCGTCAGCGTAGAGATACTCGATCAATGGCCATTGATCTCGCTCTACGTCGGAAAAGTCCAATGCCAGAGACCCACGTTGATTGCCCGACTTCAGGGCCTCGTTGTTGTCCCAGTTGATCCAGGTCAGCTTGCCAGTGTCGGGGTTGTTATAGAGGTAGTAGTTGTGGGTCATCCACCCGTAGCTGTCCCAGTTGACGATCGACTGGTTGACGGCCAGGTAATTCAGAAACGCTTCCGTATCAAAAACAGATTCCAGATTGGTACGCCAGGTAGCCGGATCGCCGGTGCGGGCTTCGTCGTGCAAGGCCGCGAACATGGCTTCGATGTCCGCCCAGGTGGAATCGTCTTCGTTGGTCTTCTTCACAAAAACGTCTTCGCTGAATGTCCCGTCGACAAAGGTGGCGCCGACTCCGTCGGGTTTGTACAAATTGCCGTCATCGTCATCGAACTGGGTGCCCAGAACGGTGTCGTCGACTTCTTCAACCATAGTGTAAACACCAAAATAGGCGGGACCTTCCCCATGGTCGACATAGACGGCGTAGAAGGCGGTGTGGGAACCCGGCAAGCCAGCATTGCGGAAGACATCACCGGCGACTTTTTCCCGCAGCATGGACCTGTCTTCGTAGTTGTTCTTGAGGCTCAGTTTCTTGAAGCCGTAGAACCGCTGATTATCGATTTGTGGGTAGGTGTCCTCGAACTCGTCGAAGTCCAGCTTGAAAGACAGCTTCAGGATGCCACGTTGCCAGCTTGACTGTAGGCTGGAATTTCCCTTAAATCGAAGACCGACCCGATACCACTCGATGTCGTCATAGAAAACTTCGACGGGGACAAAAACGGGGTTCTCGTCGATGTCGACGGGCACGCCGCCGCCGGTTCCGAAGGTGCCATACAGATCTGTCATGTCATCGAGCATGGTTTGCCAGCGCGCTGCGGTGACGACAATGTCAATTCTCTTGACGGTGTTGTCTTCAAAAACTTCGTCAAAATCCGGTTCGGCGTCCTTGCTGTGGGTTGCACTGGACCAATCGGTGGCGACAAAGTCGGTGTCATCCACGGTCTCGCCACCGGTCGTGGGCTCGGTGACATCATCGTCGCTGCAACCGGTCAGGAAGGCCAAGGCGAGCATAAGGAAAATTGAAAGTATCGCGATCGGCTTGATATTGCTTCTTTGGCTGATCATGTCTGAGGCTCCCGATTTGGGTGAGGGACAGAACTTGTGTGTTCCTTTCCCAGCCAAACTCCCGAGAGCAAAAAGCCTTTCGGCCAAATCGGTTTTTTATTCGTACCGCAGCGCCGTGATGGGGTCGAGGCCCGCGGCCTTGCGTGCGGGCCAGAATCCGAAGAAGATGCCAACTGCTGCGGAGAATCCCAAGGCAACGCCGACAGTCGCCGGGGCAATGGCCGTTGGCCATCCGGTCAGATAGGCCACCAGCCAAGACCCGCCGTATCCGAGCCCCACGCCGATGATCCCGCCCAATAGCGAGAGCACGATACTTTCGACCAGAAACTGGGTCAGAACGTCACCCGGGCGCGCGCCAATGGCCATTCGGATCCCGATTTCTCGGGTCCGTTCGGTCACCGAAACCAGCATAATGTTCATGATCCCGATGCCACCGACCAAGAGCGAGATGCCGGCGATGGCGGCCAGTAGCATCGTCATCACTTCAGTGGTGCCGGTGGCGGCGTCGGCCAGATCCGACTGGTTGCGTACCGTGAAGTCCGCCTCTTCCCAGTCCGCCAGGCCATGACTTTCCTGCATGATGGCGGAAGCTTCGTCCATGGCGGCGGGCACGTCATCGGGGCTCCAGGCGGAGCCCAGAATCTGGGCGATGAACTGGCGACCCGCCAGCCTCTTTTGGACAGTGGTGTACGGCGCGACAACACAATCGTCCTGATCGTCACCGCCGGCTGTCTGACCTTTGTCTTCCAGCACGCCGATCACGTCAAAAGGAACGTCGCGCAGGATGATTTCCTGACCGATGGGATCCTGATCGGGAAACAATTCGCCCGCCACGGTGCTGCCCAGGAGGCAGACCTTGCGTGAGGCGCGCACGTCATCCTGGCCGAACCACTGACCGCTGGAAACAGGCCAATCGCGAATTTCTTCAAAGGTGATGTCCACACCGTAAAGGGGCGCGTGCCAATTTCCCATGCCTCCACGGATGCGGCCGCCGGTCATGATCACCGGGGTCACCGTACTGAGCAGCATGCTTTCGCGCGCCAGCTTTTCGGCGTCGGCGATTTGCAGGCGATTCAGACTGCCTGCGCCGCGGCTGATGCCGCCGGAACTGCTGGCGCCCGGTGTGATCACGACCATGTTCACACCCAGATCCAGGATGCTCTGTTCGATGCGCGACTGCGCGCCTTGTCCGATGGCCACCATGCAGATCACGGCCCCGACACCGATGATGATACCGAGCATGGTCAACATGCTGCGCATTTTGGTGCGGGCGATGCTTCTGAGGGCGATGCGGATCATTTTTTCGGGTTTCATGGCGCCTCCTCAGACAGCTTGCATGGAGCTCAGATCGTTCCTGGCCGAGCGTCGGTTGGAGACGGGTTCGTCCCGGATGATCAACCCATCCCGCAGTTCGACGACGCGGCGGGCATACTGGGAGATTTCGTTCTCATGGGTGACCATGGCGACGGTGAGGCCCTGCTCATTGAGTTCCTGGAACAGAGCCAAAACTTCGATACTGGTGCGGGTGTCGAGATTGCCCGTGGGCTCGTCTGCCAACAGGAGCGACGGCTCGGTAACCAGGGCGCGGGCTATGGCGACGCGCTGTTGCTGACCACCGGAGAGCTCGCTGGTCTGGTGTTCGCGGCGGTCGTCCAGCATCACGCGTTGGAGCGCCCGGCGAGCGGCAGCGGCCGGATCGATCTGGCGTTCAGAACGGTCGTAGAGCAGGGGCAATTCGACGTTCTCCTGGGCACTGGTGCGTGCCAAAAGGTTGAACCCCTGAAAAACAAATCCGATATGGCGGTTGCGCAGGTCCGCCAGCTGGTTCCGGCTGAGACTCTCGACCCGTTCACCATTCAACTCGTAGGTTCCGGAAGTGGGCCGGTCGAGGCAGCCAACGATATTCATGAGTGTGGATTTTCCCGAACCCGAAGCGCCCATGATGGCGACCATCTCACCAGCCTTGATGGTCAAGTCGACGTCTTGCAGGGCGTGGACGACATTGCTACCCATGGCGTAGGTCTTGCGCAAGTTCGCCAGGCTGATAACGGCATTGTTCGCGTTCATGGCTACATGCCTCCGGGGGATGGCGGGCCCGGCCTTCTGCTTTGATTGTTCTGCTGCTGGAAGGGTGAATTGGAGCTGTTTGATGACGAGGCTCGGCTCGACACACCCGCGATGACCTGAGTCCCGGCCTCAAGATTGCGGCCCATCACTACAGTATTGGTGCCGTCGCTGATCCCGATACGGACGGGTACCATGTCCAGTTCGCCGGCGTCGTTGACGGTCCAAAGCATGCCTCGATTGGCGGCCGCCGTGCCTTCTCGAGCGCCCCTGGACGAGGGAGGGGGTGTCGCGCTTCCACCCTGGAGCGCTTCCCTCTCGGAGCGTTTTCGGTCGAACACGGCGGCCATCTTTTCCTGGTCGGGCTTATACCGCAACGAGGCGTTGGCTACGTACAAGACGTCCGATGCGGTCTCTACCAGGAAATCGACGGTGGCGGTCATTCCGGGCAGCAAGCTTCCCTCTGGGTTAGCGACGTCAACCACAGCGGTGTAGTTGACCACGTTGTCTTCGGAGGCCGATTGCAACCGCACCTGGCGGACGGTGCCGGTAAAAGAGTCTTCCGGGTAGGCCTGAACCGTGAACCGGGCGGATTGCCCTTCGGCGATCTGGCCGATATCACTTTCGTCGACGGAAACCAGGATTTGCATCTGTGTCAGGTCGCCGGCGATGAGGAACAACTCCGGAGCTGAGAAACTGGCCTGAACGGTCTGCCCGACATCAACGGCTCGGTTGATGACGGTACCGTTGATGGGAGAAGTGATGGTGGCGTAGGCGAGATTCTGTTGGGCACGAGACAGATCAACTTCGGTGGACTGAACCGAGGCCTGCGCCGAATCCAAATCGAATTGCACGGTGCTAAATTCGCTGTCGGACACCAGATTCTCTTCGTGCAGAAGATTGATTCTGTCGTATTCGCGCCGGGCTTGCCGCAATTCCGCTTGGCTGCGGGCCAACTGGGCCTCGGCTCCGGCGACCGCGTGGGACAGCAGCGCGGTGTCGATCCGGGCGATGATTTGGTTCTCTTTCACGGGGTCGTTGAAGTCGACACCAATCTCGGCGATGATGCCCGAAACCTGTGTGCCCACTTGTACGGTGGTCACGGCGTCCAGAGTGCCGGTAGCTGATACCAGAGACTCGATGTTGCCCTGCTCCACAGTTGCCATACGGTAGTTGACGGCCACTTGGCTGCCCCTGCTGCGCACTGTGCCCAGGATGATGGTCCCAGCACCCACGAGAAGAAGGATGAAGATTGCTTTTTTCATGGTCCGGCCTCCCGAGGCATTTTGTGCAGTGGTCTTTCACTAACCTGAACGCGCTGGATTGAAAAAACCTTCGGGGAAATTTCGAAAAACCGTCACCGAGGTCGACGGGATCAGTTCTTGCCCAGGGTGTGCGAAATTTTTAGGCCAATGATGTGAGTGGTTTCCGGCGATTCGACACCCAACTCTTTTTCGAGCCGATAGAATGTGCCCATTTTGCCATTGTCCCAAGCTTTCCAGTCGGTGCCGAGGGTGTAGCGAACTTTGTCAAATTCGGCATCCACGGCGGCGCCTATCGAACGATACAGTTCGGCCGAAAGGGTGGGGTCCAGTCGCCAATTCGGTACGTTGTAACGAATTTGGGCCCGGAACCGAAGATGCTGGTCCGGTTCTTCCGCATCCACGGACTCTACGTCTTCTTTGCTCTGATAGCGCATCCTGTAGCCCAGGGAAAACCTGCCCAGCTTGTATTTGCTGTTCACTGAAAAATGGTACCGGCGCTGTGACTCGTAGCCCTGGATCTTACCTTGGGTGTCATTGCGCCGAATCCAGCGAAATCCTCCGTCGAGAGAGAAACCGCGTGGCGCGTTGTAGCGCAGACCAAATTCGCTGAAGTGCTTGTCGACTTCCGAAACGTCGCTCTTCAAGCGCAGTTGTTCCTCGGCCGAGAGCATCCACTGCTTGTTGACCTTGTACTTGAGTTCTGCCGACATCCAGGCGGCAAAATCAGCCGAATCAGTGGGCGTCAAATTTTGTCCCAAGGCCGAAGAACTGACCAACATCCCCAATATCAACACCGCGATCTTCAAGATCGCCACCGGGTTCATGACTCGTCCCCGTTGTAGTAAAAGATCGTGATCCGGGCCGTGTCCTTCAGGTAGTTGATGTCGCCGATCTCGACCCGGTGAATGGAAATGCCCGTGCGCTGTTCCAGGTCGGTCTTCAATGCCACATAATTTTCCGGTTTGATGTTCTCGATGATCTCGTAGGTGATTTGCTTGGCCATTTCCGGCCGCTCAAACCAGATTCTCTCGATGACAGCCAGGCTGGCGATGACGCCCCCGTTGGCCGTGACGATCTCGGCGTAGCTCATACTGCTGTTGACCAGCGAGTTGATCACAGAAATGCCGATCACCACGAGCAGGTAGGTCATCTCCCTGATTTCGATCTGCTGGGTCCGGTAGCGTAGGATCCCGAAGATCGCGAACAGCCCCAGAGCCATCCCCATGTCCAATTCCAACTTCTTGAGTGAGAAGCACAGGAAGAAGACAATGATCCCGATCATGTAGTACGTGAACAGGTAATCGGTGCGCCGGACTTTGCGGTAGTACAGCCACCAGATGATCGCTGTCAGGACGACCATGTTGGTCGCAAAGCGGAAGAGCATCTTGTAGACGTCGGCATCAAACAGGGGGATGGATAGGAATTCCATGCTGGACCTTCTCTTAGTGACGGGTTGCAGTGGTGACTCTGTCGATGTGCAGTAGCTTCGACTTGAACTGATTGGACTTCAGGTCGGGGAAGAGGCAGGTCATGCCCAGGCAGTATTTGCTGACCCGATAGGGGCGAGCACCTACGGATTTCAGAACCCTCATGATGGGAGCGTGCCGATCCAAGCCCTCCTGCTTGACCTCAATGACCACCAGGTTCGGATGTTTGTGATCAATACGGTCAAAACGCGATGACAAATCCCAGTCGATGGTCACTCTCTCGCCTCTGTGGGTGTCGACCAACGTCAGGCGCCGGAATCGATTTTGGATCGTGGGCTGCAGGTCACACAGGCCAGCCAACGCATCACCAATAAATTCCTGGGCCTCGGGCGATAGTTCCATGTCGGTCGGTTTAAAACGAATTCTGCGTTTGTTGGTGACACCCTTCACGCTCTTCTGCTTGATCTCCAGAAAGCTGATTCCCGAATCGACGTAGCTGCGGATGCGCACCTTTGCGCGCCTCGCTTTGCCGCTGTGATGATCGTTGAAGAATTGGCACGCGGCAGTGTCGAAATACTGCGATACATACCGCATGGCGCGCATTTGATTGATCTCCAGAATTGCGTACTGGTCCTTGACGGACTCCAGAATCGCAGGCAATTGGTCCTGGTGGATGATGTATTTCGTATCGATCCGGCGCATCAATGAGACATTGTCCATATCTGCGAGGGAAATCGGCACGAACTGCCGCAAAGCCGTGGCCAATTGCGGGAGCATGGGGTCGATGCTCATGGGGATTGTTGGTGCAACGTTCATCATTCTCATCCAATTCCAGGGGTAGGTTTACAATTGCCTGTCGAATCTGTTGGCGACCTATCGCACCAGAGTCATGCGTCCGGTCCGGTGCTCCTGCCCAAACGTCAGCCGGGAAAAATAGACTCCCGACGCGACCGCGCCGTTGGTTCGGTCAAGACCGTTCCAGACGACTTCATGGCTACCGGCGGATAGGGTTTCGTCCTTCAGTTGCGAGATCAGTCGCCCCTTGACGTCATAGATTTCCAGGAGCACCCGGCCGCTGGTTGGGATCTCGAAGCTCAACCTGGTCATGGGGTTGAACGGGTTGGGGTAGTTGGATAGAAGCCGCAGCTGGCCCATTCCGGTAATGGGGACTCCGGATACGATACTGTTGCTCTGGCCCGGAGTCGGCTCTGCGAAAATGGTCCAGGTGCCGGCGCCGTCGGTTGTGCGACCTTCGCTGAAATCGGTGACCTGTGCGCCATAGGTGTAGCTGTCGATCATTTCGTTTCCGGCGGCCAGACGGCCAAACAGTCCGATTTCTTCTCCACTGGCACCGAGCTTGAAGTTGGCGTGCAGGGGCCCATCCGATTCGTCTTTGTCACACCAGACAATCAGGAATTCGCCAGCACCGAGCACGACATCGGACAGGGACCACTGGGTCGTGAGGGTCAGGTCATCGGTCAGGAACAGGCCGCTCAAGGCAACGTCGTCGGGACCGGGATTGTAGATTTCAATCCAGTCTTCGTATTCGCCAGCTTCGTCCTGGATACCGGTGTCATTCGAAGCGACAAATTCGTTGATCCACAGCACGATGGATTCGGGTTCCACCGGATTCTGGTTTGTAGCGCCGGGTGTGGCCAGCGACAGCATTTCCCAGCTACCGGTGCCGTGGGGCCAGCGCCCCCAGCTCACATCTGCCGCCAGAGCGGGATAGGTGACTTGGTCGATGATCACGCCTCCGTCAGTCAGGAACACGTCTTCACCGTCGGCGTCCAGTTTGAAGGGAGCGTGCAGGTCGCCTTCGAGAGGCTCCTCGTCCGCCCAAACGATGACGCATTCGCCAGCTGCCAGGGACATGGCTGGAAAGACAAAATCAGGGGTGCCTTCGAAGTGGTCTGTCAGCCCCAAGCCGGTCAAATCGATGCTGGCGGAGCTGGTATTGGTGATTTCAATCCAATCGTCAAAGTCGCCGGCTTCATCAGCCAAGGTTGCTGAATTCTTGGCCATCACTTCGTTCAGGACCAGGCCCGTGATGGGGGTCCAGGTGCCGATCTGGCTTTGCAAATAGGCGTGCCGTGCGGTGATGAAGGACTTCAGGGCCGGAATGGTGCGGCCAGGGCCCGGCCCGGTTGAAGCAGAGACGTTCGCAGTCATGCAGACTTCAAAGTCCGACGAGCTGAACATCGTATTGGGGTCGCTGTAAACGTAGGGGCGAATCAGGTCGCGCATCTCTTCCATGCGATCCGTCAACGTGGTCGGATCTGCCGCTCCGGCCATCAGTTTCTTCATGTGGCCGAGGTAGACTTCCTCATAGCCGCTGATCTGCCAAAGATTCTCGGCCAGGGGGCGGTCTTCGCCCCATTGGGGGTTGGTCCAGTAGGGGCTCAGTTGTTGGAGTTGGGTCGTGGACAGGTTGTACATGTTGAATATGCCCCAGGCCTCGTTCTGGTCCCACTTGGTGAAGACGAACCGGTCGTCCAGATCACGGTGGTAGAAGTAGAAGTTGGCGCAACGGCCGACATAGCTGTCCAGGTTGACCATAAAATTGTCCGCCGCCAGCATGGCCAGGGCAGAATTGACGTCGAGCCGGTTGTGCAGACTATCCTGCAGGCTGGAAGCCGGGGTGTTGTTGAGCTGGTCGATAAAATCCACCAGGTTGGACCAATCATTTGTGGTCTCGTTGTTCTTCAGTTCATAGTCCGCGTAGTAGGAAGATTCGGCGGTGCCCAGGTATTCCATGGAGCCGTAGGGCTCACCTTTCCAAAGGTTGCCGTCTTCGCTGGCGCCGTGGCGGCTCTCGATGAATTCCTGGTCCTGTTGTTCGACCAATAGGTAAAGGCCCCAGTAGGTGTCGTTGATATAGACGGCGGCGTAGTTGGTGCGGCAAGTTGCCATTCCCATGGCATCGCACATCTCATAGGCGGCTTTTTCCCGCACGTAGCTCGGGTCCAAGAAGCAGTTGTTCAGGTTCAGTTTGTCCAAGCCAGCAATGGTCTGGCCGGCCACGAACTCGTCGATATCCAGCTTGAATGACTTTTTGTCACCGTAGTACGACCAGTAGCTGCTGTTGCCTTTGAAGCGAACACCGATGGAGCTGAGGGTCGTCGAATCCCAGGCGAATGAGGCCTCCAGATAAGGCGGATCGTCGTAGTTCTCAAAATTGGAGGTCAGTTGGCTCCACCAATCCGACTGCGCGAAGGTCAGATGGATCTCATGGACGGCGTCTCCGTCGAACAACGGGTGGGAGACCGGGACCAGGGCGGCGGAAGCAGGGCCCAAAGCGGCTGCAACGGCAATAGTGATAATAAATAGAGCGATCGCCTGTTTCATCGTGGACACCTCGTTGGTTGGGGACGATCCGTTCAACACGGGTTCATATCCAACCGAACGAGGATTCCGAATTTACCTTTCGGTAAATTTCAAATTAGTCTCGTGCGTCTACCGTGGAGGCGGCGGGCCGCCACCATTTCGTTGGGGTCTTTGCGGGCTGCTGTGAATGGAGGGCG
>JADGEP010000118.1 GCA_016744275.1 Candidatus Krumholzibacteriia bacterium
CCCCGGAACGGGTTCGCACCACACGACCAGAACCGGGCCAGCCCGCATGCTAACTTGCACCCTACACGTCTTCTGCAATCATTGCACCAGACACAATCTCCGAGGCACAACCTAAGGCTTATAAAACTGCATGGCCTCTGCCATGTTCTCGTTGAGTTCCCGCACACGGGTCGCGTCGGACGGGTGAGTGCTCATGAATTCCGGCGGTTTGCCGCCCCCAACAGCAGCCATGCGTTCCCAGAAAACCGGCGCCTGTCGCGGATCGTAGCCGGCCATGGCCATGAAGATCAGGCCCATGTGGTCCGCTTCGGATTCGTGCTGGCGACTGTAGGGAAGCATCGCGCCGTACTGGGCGCCCACTGCAAATGCCGACATGTACAGGGCCTGGGTTTGTTCCGGCTTGTTCTTGACGGCCTGGCTCAAGGCCATGCCACCCATTTGCAAGGCCATCTGGTGGCTCATGCGCTCGCTGCCGTGTTTGGCGATGGCGTGGGCAATTTCGTGGCCCATGACCACCCCGACACCGGTTTCATCCTGGCACACCGACAGGATGCCCGTATAAAAAGCCACCTTGCCGCCGGGCATGCACCAGGCGTTCAACTGGTCGGATTCGATGAGGTGGAATTCCCAATCGTAGCCATTCAGGAAACTGGCTTGGCCGCGGTCTGCAAAGTACTTCTCGGCCGCAGCCTGGATGCGGCGGCCGGCCCGTTCAACCATGGCTGTGGCGGCGGCGTCCGTGCTCAGTTGGCTCTCGTTGATGACCTGATCATACTGCTGGAAGCTCATCGAATTCATTTCCCCATCGGAAATGAGATTGAACTGCTTGCGTCCGGTGATGGGCACGGTGGCGCAACCAGCCAGGAACATCAGCAGGAGCAACAGCGAGATGATGGCTGTCGGGCGGTAGCGGCTGGACATGATTCCCTCCCAGGAACAGGTAGCGATGGCTGTCGATATCAATGGCCACATTCTAGTGCCCCGCGCGGCGTCTTGCAATTCCGCGATGCGTGTCCTAACGTCAGGTCTGTATCCCAGCTGGCGCAAGGGCGTCTTGATCACGAAAATCGCATGAAACACAACCATGGCCATGATCTCAAAAATACTTGCTGGCACAGCCTTGATCGTTGGCTTGGTGGTTCTCGGAACGGCGGGATGCGGATCCGACGATGCGCCCCTGCAACTTCCTCGGCACGAGCTTTTCCTGCATGTTTCTCCCAATGGTTCGCCCATGGCTGCTGGCACGGCCGCAGCTCCACTCCTATATGCCAATGGCGCCCTGCGACAGGCCTTTTTGGAAGGCTACCGCGGTGTGCGTTTTGCCGCCGGCCAGTACGACTACAACCTTCCGTACCTGAGCCTCCAGTTCTATGGCGGGATCGATGTCATCGGTGGGTGCGATCCGACAACCTGGGAACATGTGCCTGGCCAATATTCCGAAGTTGTGGCGCGCCGCGGATCGGCGCTGGCACATGGCATCAGCTCAGGCACCCTGATCAAAGGGATGAGCATCACCGGACCCACTGAAACCAACTACGGGTATTCGTCTTTGGCCCTCTACCTCGAAAGTTGCGGGCCTGAGCTCCGCTTCGAGGACTGCCGCTTTATAGCCGAAGCAGGGGTGGCGTATGACCAGCCCGGCCGAGATGGGAGCAGTGTTTTACAACCGGCCGCCCCGCAGGCCGGAGATCCGGGATCCTGCAATGAAAGTGTGCCAGCCCTGGGCGGGCCCAGAGGTGAATTTGGATGCTACGGCGGTGTTGGTGGTGACGGCGGACAGCCCGGCCTGGCGGGACAAGCTGGAAGGCCCGGTTGCGGGCGATACAGCGAGTTTGGCGGTCTCGGTGGTGAACCCGGGCACGATGGCCAGGACGGGCTCGACGGCAATGAAGGCCGCAGAGGCATCAATGCCCAGATGCCGGTCGGCTGGGGAATCTTACAAGAGGGCAGGCTGAACTCCCTGCCACGCAGCGCTGGCCAGAATGGTGGCGAAGGCGGTGGTGGCCATGGCGGCGGCGGCGGTGGTGGATCGCTGACCGGTACCGGCAATGGCGGTGGTGGCGGCGGCACGGGCGGCTACGGAGGGCGCGGCGGCGAAGGCGGCGATTCCGGCGAACATTCCATTGCAGTCATCAGCGTCAATACCCGTACGGTCTTTGTCCGGTGCACCTTTTGGGCCGGCGCGGGCGGATCCGGCAGCAACGGCGGTAGTGGTTCTATTGGCGCCCTGGGCACTGCCGGTGCCCCCGGTGGCGACGCCTGTCTGGGTGAAGTGGGGCGCGGTGGAGCCGGAGGCTCTGGCGGCGATGGTGGCGCTGGTGGTGGCGGCGCCGGCGGGCATG
The DNA here is from genome assembly GCA_016744275.1 of Candidatus Krumholzibacteriia bacterium. GTDB lineage: Bacteria > Krumholzibacteriota > Krumholzibacteriia > LZORAL124-64-63 > LZORAL124-64-63 > JAGRNP01. The sequence continues at coordinate 2,343 of JADGEP010000118.1, forward strand.
GCGGCCACAGTATCGGCCTGCTGATTCTGGGCACGAACCATCCCCAAACAGACGCAGCCTGTGTTTTTGCAGCGGGTCCGGCCGGAGTGCCCGGCAACGGAGGCATGCACGCCGACGGCCTCTCCCAGGCGCCAGACGGTTTGCCCGGCGAATCCCTGAATCGCAAGATCCTTCCCGCAACATCCGATGCTCTGACGATCAAGTGACCCTGCGGCCAGATTCGGCGGCAAGAATTCTGGTAGCCCGCCTTCTGCCCCCACCGTAAACTGTTCCCAGCATTCGTCCCGGCTCTGTCGAACCGCGTCGCGTCGTTTTTCTACCCGCTTCTCAACCAAGGTGCTTCGATGAAGGAATATCTCCCCTACGGCCGGCAATCCCTCGGCAAAGAAGAATCACGCCGGATGGCCGACGTCCTGGAAACTGACTGGTTGACCCAGGGCCCCAAGGTTGTCGAGTTCGAAAAGGGACTGAACCAGTTGTGCGACTCGCAGCACGCGGTTGCCGTTTCTCATGGGACCACCGCTCTTTACCTGGCTTGCCGGGCTGCTGGCCTCGGGCCGGGAGACCGTTTCCTCACCTCACCGATCGCCTTCCTGGCCACCGCCAACGCGGGCTTGCTCTGTGGTGCCGAACCCGTTTTTGCCGACATCGACGCCGAGGGGTTCAATTTGAACCACAACGAGGTCGCCCGCGTCCTGAACAAAGACAGCCGGATCAAGGTCGTGCTGCCGGTGCATCTGGCCGGCCGCGTTTGCGCCATGGACCGCTTGGCTGAATCCTGTGCTGACTCCGGTGCCATCATCATTGAAGACGCCCGACACGCCATCGGCGGCCGTTGGCAAGACCAGGCCGGCACCTGGCACACCGTGGGCGACGGCGCCTACAGCGCCATGACCTGTTTCAGTTTTCATCCGCTGAAAAATGTGACCACCGGTGAGGGCGGTGCCATCACCACCAATGACAACGAGCTGGCCGGTCGCCTGCGCCTGTTGCGCAACCACGGCATCACCCGCGATCCCCAACAGATGCGCGGCAACCACGAGCCTTGGCACTATGAGATGCACGAACTTTCGCTGAACGGCCGCCTGACAGATTTCCAAGCGGCCATGGGTCTGGTCCAGATCGAAAAGCTGCCCCGCTTGAAGCGGCGGCGCCAGGAATTGATCCAGCGCTACGACGAAGCTTTTGCCGAACTCGAAGGCGTCACGCCACAGGCCCGCCCCGATGACGACGATACCAGTTGGTCCCTGATGATCGTGCGCGCCCGCGGCCGCACCGCCCTGTACGAACACCTGCTGGCTCAGGGCATCCGGACCCAGGTGCACTACGTGCCCATCCACACCCAGCCCTACTATCAAGACCACTTCGATACGCGGGCTGGCGACTTTCCCGTAGCCGAAAAGTACTACACCCAGGCCTTGTCATTGCCTCTGTTCCCCGACCTGAGCGACGAAGAACAGGACCGGGTGATCACCGCGGTGCGCGAGTTCTATCAGGCCGACGAACCCCAGGCCCCGGATTGTGATTAAATACATCGCCGAGATCGCCGACCCCCGGTGCCGCGATCTCGAACACGCCCGGCAGCTGATCCGCGAGGCGGCCCGGGCCGGATGCGCCGCCGTCAACTTTCCCCTCTTCCGGGTGGAACAGGTTTTTGCCTCCCAGATTCTCTGGGTCAGCCCAGAGCACCGGCAATGGCGCCAGGCCGAACTGCCTCGCCGCTTCATTGCCCAGCTCAGCCGCTGCGCCCACGAACACGGCCTGCAATTTGGAGTCACGCCCTTTGACCTGGAAACCATCAACGCCGTGCAAACCGACGTCGATTTTTTTGCGGTCGACTGCCACGAATTGCCCTGGCTGGATCTCGTCAACCAGACCGCCGACACGGGCCTGCCCTTGATCCTGGGCACCGCCATGGCCGACGCCGGCGAAGCCTGGGGCGCGGTCGAAACGGCCCTCGAAGCCGGCTGCACCGATCTGACCCTGTTGCACGGCGTGGCTCACGATCATGTCCCCGAAGAACACTGCAATCTGGCGGCCATCGGCACCTTGCGCGAAATGCTGGTGCGCGAGTTTGCGCCTTTGTATCCGGATGTCGAACTCAAGGCCGGATGGGCCGACAACTCGGCCTCGCCCGGCGTGATTGCCCGCGCGGTGAATCACTGGGGTTGCGACGCGGTGGGCTTCCATCTGGATCCGGCGGCCGCTGGAGAAGAACCCACCGGCGGGCGCTTTTGGACATCCGACCGCATTGCTGAAGTCATTGCCGGCGGCTACCTGCCCGTGCGGCGCGACAGCGATGGCACGGGCCGGGTGGCCCCCGGTGAAATCGAAATGGCCGAGCGCACCTGGCGCGCCGATCCCGGCGATGGCTTGCGGCCGGTCACTGCCGCCCGCAAGACCTGGCCGCAGGATCAACCCGAAGCCAGCCGCCATGGTCCCGATGTCTACCTCGTGCCAGATGGTCCCGGCCTCAGCCCGGTCAGCCGGTGTGTCGCTGTGGCCGAAAAGTTGCGTGATGACCACAACGCCGACGTCTTGTTCCTGATTCGCGGCACGCCCCAGCAAATTCGATTTCTGGACCGGCACGGTTTTGCCTGGCTCCGCTTCGACACCCTCGACTCGGTCGTGGGCCAGATCGTGCATCTGGAAACCTTCGCCGCCGACGCCACACCTTCGGTTTGCATCCTGGATCTGCCCGAACCAGCCGGCCTCTTGGTCGATGGCTTGAAAGAACACCGCGTGCTGACGGTGGTCATGGATGAGCCCGAATGCGTGGGAATGGATCTGGGCCTGGTGCCAGCTGTGGGATGGGAAAACGGCGGCAATCCAGCGGTGGAAGGCGGGGCCCAATACGTGCTTCTCAGAGACGACGTGAGCGCCTTTCGCCACTGGCAACCCACACCAGCGGCGACGGGTCATTTTCCGCGGGTCGTGGTCTGCTATGGCGCCACCGACCCCAACGATCTGACCACCCGCACCCTGGCTTCGTTGCATCAGGTGCTGCGCGACGGCAAGGTGCAGGCGGTGGTCAACCCGGCCGCCGACCACCACGACCTGGTAAGCCAGATTCTCAATAGCCGCTTCCCCACCTACGAGGTGATCAATACCGGCGATGCGCTGGAATCTGTCCTGGCGACTGCCGACGTGGTGATCACCTCGTTGGGCCTCACCGGCCTCGAAGCACTGTGCCTGGGCGTGCCGGTATTGATGCTGGGCAATGGCCCCTCAGACGCCACGCGCATCGCGGCTTTGGCCCAAACCGGCGCCGTGGTTGACCTGGGCCTGCACGCCGAGGTGAAGGATGCTGAATTGACGGAGAAACTGCGCGGGGTTTTTGCTGACGCCGACGGCCTCTCCCGGATGCGCTTTCACGCCCGGGAACTGGCCGAAGGTATCATCGATGGTCACGGCGCGGACCGGGCCGCCGACCGCATTCTCAAACTGGTGCGCGATCACGACAACCAGCCTCGTTGAGGACCGCTATTGCGGCGGCGTGAAAACGAAGGGAGTCTTGAAGGTCACCACGCCGGTTTCGATGGCCGGGAATTTCCAGCCGTTCATCTGGGCCAGCACACAATCCGAGACGGCAGCCGAACGCAAGGTGTCTTCCACCAGTATCACGTTGCTGACGCGGCCGTCGGGCTCGACGGTCAGGCTGACGATCATCTTGCCGCGCAGACCGGGGCTCTTTTTCAATTCGTTTTCGTAGCAGAATTGAATGCCCGGTGCGTAGCGACGCACCACTGCCAACAACGTCTTGTTGCTGCGGATTTCGCCGCCACCGTTGCTGGTGCTGCCACCAGCGGTCACCCCGCCGCCGCTGTTTCCGCTACCTGTTTCCACGTCAGTGATGGCCGCGATGCTGATGCCTTCACTGGCCACAGCCGAACCTTGAATATCAGCCTGACTGGACACTTCAACATTGTTCACCGCTTCGAGTTGCACACCCGAACGACCCGAACGCACCCCGCGCCGCTGACGGCGGTTGGGCTTCTTGCGCGGGTTGTCCTTGGCTGCCGCAGTGGGCAGGGCCTGGCTCAGTTCGCCCAGCACCTTGTCGAGAGAACCAGACACGGCCGCGAGATTTTCGGTCACTTCAGTCTTTGCCTTTTGGCGACCTTGCCGCCCTTTGTCCGGCGCCACTTCCGGCTTGGCCTGACGGCGCTCCGGACGCGGCTTGGGTTTCGGTTTGACCACTTCGGCAACCGGCTTGGGCGGTGCGGCCTGGGCAATTTTCTGGGGCGGCGCTTCAAAGGTGGCGCTGGGCACGGGCGCTTTGACGACAGGCGCGGGTTTCGGTTTTTCCAATATCAAGCGGGCAAAACGTTCAGGCATTTCCTGGATGGTCAATTCCCGCGGCGGCGGTGTCGGCGCCAATAGGGCGGCGATGATCACAACAAAGCCCACGCCACCAGCAGCCAGCAAGCAGTTGCGCGAAACCCGATCCAGGGTGCCCCACAACGATTGTTTATAAACCCGAATATCCATGGCGTTGGTGGTCATGTCACGAAGCCCCAATCACGGCCAACGAAATGTCGCGGAAACCGCTTTGATTGCAGGTGTACATGACCCGCTCCAGCAACTCGAACGGGATTTCCAGATCACCCTGGATGGCGATTCGGGGCACATAATCGGCCTCTTCGCCGCGCAGGCGAGCGATTTCCAGCTCTTTGGCGCGGGTCAGGTCCAACTGCGCCGCCAAGCCTTCAATCAGCATGCCCGATACGTGATCGTTGGGCTCCACATCAGCCACCATACGTCCGTCGAGCATCACCGTCTGGTCGAAGATCGCCACGACCACCGAAGCGCGCGGTTTGCTATCGCTGGACGACTCAGGCAAATCCACTCCGGGTACCGGCGTGATAACTTCACCCTCGACCACGAAACTCTTGAGCAGGAAGAGCAACAACACCGTCAGGATGTCCATCATCGAGGTCAAAGGCAGCGCTGTTGGCGAGCTGCCGCGGCCGGATTTTTTACGACGTCTGCGCGCCATGTCAATTTGCTCCCAGCAGTGAAACCGAAGGCAGGCCCGCGGCTCGCGTGATGTCCATCACGGCAATTATGTCGTTGTAGCGCGTGTCTGATTCCGAAATGATCATCACTTCGCTATTGTCCGGGTGACTGGCGACCACGGAACCGAGGGCCGCAGCCAAGGCGGTGTTGGGGTCTTCTTCACGCCGATCAATCACCAGTTTCTTGAGCTGATTGCCTTCGATCACGAAAAAATCATTCCGGATTGTCACCGCCAGATGCAGGGGTTTTTCTGGCCCCGCATTTTGGTTGTCGCTCACCCCTTCGGGCGGACTGTCCATGTCAATGACCGTCACGTTCAGGAACACCGCCGAGATCAACAGCATGGGAATCAGCGCGACGAAAAGATTCATCAGCGGCATGATGTCCAGGTCGTTCTCCACCAGTGACCGAAAGCTGCGGCCCATCGTGCGGCGTGAGTTCATGACTTAGGCGGCCTTCCGGTTGCTCGGCGAAGCGCCCGCGCCGCGCACCAGGGCTTTCACCAGGCGGGCGCTGATCCGGTCGGTATCATCCACGATGCCTTCAACCTTGCTGACCAGAAACCCGTGCAACCACAGGCTGGGCACCGCCACGATCAGGCCAAACGACGTCGTGTTCAGGGCTTGGGAAATACCCGCAGCCAGGAATGCCGAACGCTGGCTGGGGTCCGCCGCATCAACGGCTGAAAAGGCGGTCGTCAGGCCAAAAATGGTGCCCAACAGACCCAACAACGTGGCCGAATTGGCCAGGATGCTCAAAAAAGGAAGTCGCCGAGACAAGGCCGGCAGCACCAGCACGGCCTCGTTCTCGGCGGCGTTGAGGAGCTTGTCCTCGTCGCGGGTATCGCGGGTCAGGATCGAGTGGGCCACCTGAGCGGCCGGTCCCTTGACCTTGCGGCACAAGTCGGCCGCTCCCGAAAAATCGCCCAGGCCCACCAGGCGCAGCACGTCGGCGGTCAGCTTGTCGCCCTTGATCGAAGCGGCCCGGCCGATGACCCAGAAGCGCTCCAGGGCCAGGCCCAGAATCAGCACTCCGGTGAACAAAATGATGTACATGAACGGGCCACCGTTCTGGAAAAACTCGGCAAACGTCGACAACGGATTCATCAGTCTGTCTCCTTGGCTTCCGGCAACGCCGGCTTCACGGGGTCAGGATCAATAGCAAAAACAGTCGGTCTGATCAGGGTCGGCAGGGCCGTGCCCTTCAGAATCTCGGCGGCCGCAGGCAGGAAAGACCAGCCCAGGCCATCGTCAAAGCGGGCGTTGTCCCGCGAAGTGATGAAAAGCACCTGGGGCACATCGACGGCGCCTTCAATGGTGATGGCATCCAGCGTGCGAGTCGGATCAGCGGCAGTCGCAACACCGGCCATAAGACCCACCACCACAATCAGGATGAAGGCGGTTCTAGTCATCGGCAGCCTCCGTTGAAGTGAGCAAAGCCTGGACACCCACCGGGTTGGCCAGGATCGCGCCCAGGTCATCCGGATCAGCGGCTGGGCGGTTGCCCATGGCTGTCTGGTAGCGTTTGAAATAGTCCTGACCGGCGGCACGATCGAAGAAGTAGAAGTTCTCGACAATGGCCAGGTTGTACAGGCCGCCCGGCAGATCGGGGTCAATTTTCAGGGCGCGCAGGAAGGCCGCGCGGGCTTCTTCAGGCTGTCCGGAATACAACAGCGCGATGCCATGGTTGTTGTGGTTGGCGGCGCTGTTTGGGTTGGCCTCAACCACGGCCTGCACCGCAGGCAAACTGGATTCGAAATCGGCGCCCTGCAGTTGCACATAGGCCTGAGCCGTGCGCACCGAACCGGATTGGTCTGCGCAAGCGGCCAGGATTTCCGCCGAACGTTCGGGTTCAGCCAAAGCCTGCAGATTCAAGGCAAGGGCTACCCGCAAGGGATCGGGCGCGTCGGGATTGCGGGCGATGAACCCGCCCAGCAACTCGGCCGCCATTTCGTATTGCCCGGCTTCAAACTCGATGCGCGACAAGAGCGCCGCGGCGGGCGCGTAATCAGGGTCGGTGGTCAAGGCCGTATCGAGATGGGCGCGGGCCACATCAAGCTGGCCTTGACGCCAGAATTCTTTCCCTTGCACGAACGACCAATAGGGCTCGTCGGGAGCCAGAGCGCGTTGCGCCTGAGCGGCTGCGAGGTCCACCCGATGGCCCGCGGTGGGGTCATCCTGCGGGCCTGCCCCAGTGCCGGAACAACCGCTCAAAATGCTGGCGGCAAAAAGCGCCGCAAGGACGAACGCAATGGTTCGGCTGCCGTGCAATGCGTTTTTCAATGAAGCCCTCATTTGTCCATACCTGCCCTCAAAGGCCACTTTGGCGCCTCCAGGCTAAATTCGGTGTGTTTTTGTGGGGTTTTCCGCCCCGATAGCCCTGGGCCTTGCAA
>JADGEP010000119.1 GCA_016744275.1 Candidatus Krumholzibacteriia bacterium
GTTTTCAAGGCTTCTCTATTTGGGGTGCCCTTGCCGCTGTGTTCCTGTGGCGTGATTCCCGTATCTGCCAGCCTCAAACAGCACGGCGCCAGCCGGGCCGCCACCACGGCCTTCCTGCTTTCCACACCCCAGACCGGTGTGGATTCGATCATGGTCACCTGGACCATGCTTGGGCCCATGTTTGCGATTTTTCGGCCGGTGGTGGCATTGCTGACCGGAATTCTGGGCGGCAGTCTGGTGCAAGCCTTTGTGCCGGATGAGCACCTCAGCTCAACCAATGGCAAAGCCCTGGCCGGCGCCATTGCCGACAACCGGCCGACAGGTTGGGCGCACAAACTGCGCGAGGCATTTGCCTATGCGACGGTGACGCTGCCGGGCGATATCGGCCGGGCTTTGCTCATAGGCATTCTGCTGGCGGGATTAATTGCCGCCGCGGTCCCCGAGGATTTCCTGGGCAGCTTTCTGGGCACCGGCGCGATGTCCATTGCTTTGATGATGCTCGTGGGCATCCCCATTTATGTTTGTGCCACAGCAAGTGTGCCGTTGGCAGCGGGATTCATTGCGTTGGGAGCGACCCCAGGGGCGGCCTTGGCTTTCTTGGTCGCAGGCCCGGCAACCAATGCTGCAACCCTGACGACCATCAGCCGGGTCTTGGGGCGCCGCACCATGGTCATTTACCTTTTGACCGTTGCCGGCTCCGCCTTTGGCGGTGGGTTGTTGCTGGACTGGCTCTTGCCCAGGGCCGCCGAAGCCATTCCTGCCATGTCAGGTATGGGCCACAATCACGGCGGGTTGGGCTGGTTTGATCACCTCAGTGGTGTGGTTCTGGTGGTGGTCATGAGTTGGAGCTGGTACAAGGCGCGGCAACACGATTGTGGCTGTGATGACGGAGGGTGCGAATCCTCTTCCGGCCAATTGGAAGGAAACGACGCGGTGCGGCAAACAAAGCAATTTGAGGTTGAAGGCATGAGCTGCAGCCACTGCTCGGGCAGCGTGGACCGCGCCTTGCGCGAACTGGCTGGAGTGGGGGCCTGCCAAGTGCGATTGGATGAAGGCCTGGCAGTCGTCGAGGGTGAAAATGTCGACGACATGGCTGTGATTGCGGCCGTCGAGGGGTTGGGGTTCAAGGCCCGCGTGCGGCCCCCGGGGTCATGACCTCGGCGCCGGCAGTGCGCCGGCAGCCTCCTAGCCTTCTTTGAGTGTGAGAGAAATCCGTTTGCGCTCGAGATCCACTTCCAGGACTCGGGCGCTCACTTTTTGCCCCACCTTGACCACTTCATTGGGATCGCGCACGAAGCGGTCCGCCAGCTGGCTGATGTGGGCCAGCCCATCCTGATGCACACCCACGTCGATGAAGGCGCCAAAGTTTGTCACGTTGGTGACCACGCCCGGCAGGCGCATGCCCTCTTGCAGGTCTTCCATTTTTTCGACGCCATCAGCGAAGCTGAAGACCTCAAATTTGTCGCGAGGGTCACGGCCTGGCTTGCCCAGTTCCGCCACGATATCCTGCAAGGTCGGCAGGCCCACGGTCTCGGTCACGTAGTCTTCCAATCGCAATCCGGCGGCGGCCTGTTCGTTGCCGACCATCTCTTTTACATCGCAGCCGCGGTCCTGGGCCATGGCCTTGACGATGGAATAGCTTTCGGGATGCACCGCACTGGCGTCCAGGGGGTTTTTGCCTCCGTTGACGCGAAGGAATCCGGCGGCCTGTTCGAAGGCTTTGGGGCCCAACCGGGGCACTTTCTTGAGTTGGCTACGATTGGTGAAGGCGCCGTTTTCATTGCGAAAATCGATGACATTGCCGGCCAGCTGGGGGCCCAGCCCCGAAACGTAGGTCAGCAGTTCCTTGCTGGCGGTGTTGAGGTCCACGCCGACGGCGTTGACGCAACTGGCGACGGTGTCGTCGAGACTGCGCTTGAGTGCGCGTTGGTCAACATCGTGCTGATATTGCCCGACGCCGATGCTCTTGGCGTCGATCTTGACCAATTCGGCCAAGGGATCCATCAGGCGCCTGCCGATGCTGACAGTCCCGCGAACGGTGAGGTCGTGGTCGGGGAACTCATCGCGGGCCACTTCGCTGGCCGAGTAAATCGAGGCGCCGGATTCGTTGACCATCACCACGGTGATGCTGCTGGCCAGGCCGAGGCCGCGCACGAAGGTTTCGGTCTCGCGCCCGGCGGTTCCGTTGCCGATGGCGATGGCCTGAACTTCAAAACGTTTGGCAAGCTCCTGCACCACATGTCCGGCTTGCTGGGCCTTGGCACCGCCGGTGTGGGGGTAGATGGTATCGTGGTGCAGCAGTTTGCCCTGGGCGTCGAGCACCACCAGTTTGCAACCGGTGCGGAAACCGGGATCCAGGGCCAGGGTGCGCATCCGGCCCAGGGGTGCAGCCAGCAACAGCTCCCGCAGGTTGTCGGCAAAAACGCCGATGGCCTCTTCATCTGCATATTTTTTGAGATCCAGGCGAATTTCAGTCTCCATCGCCAACGATAGCAGGCGCCGGTAACTACTGTTGGCCGCTTCGGCCACTTGCCGGGCGCAAGGGGTGGAGTTCTTCACGAACTGCCGTTCAACCACGGGCACGGCAGCCTCTTCGGGCGGCCCGACCTTCAAGCTGAGGATTTTCTCTTTCTCTCCCCGCCGCATTGCCAATACGCGGTGACCGGGCGCGGTGCGCACGGGCTCCTGCCAATCAAAATAGTCCCGAAATTTGGCGCCTTCGGATTCTTTGCCTTTCAACATCTTGGACTGGACGGTGCCCTGGTCGATGAACAACTGCCGAATCGCCGCGCGGCAAGCCTGGTCCTCACTGATCTTTTCCGCAATGATATCGCGGGCACCGGCGAGGGCGTCGTCGGCAGAGGCAACCTCTTTTTCTTCATTCACATAGGCCGTTGCCAGGCTCACAGGGTCTTCACCCGAGGCCTCGGCAAAGGGCAGTTGTGCCTGCTCAAACAGGTGCTCGGCCAGGGGTGCCAGGCCTTTTTCCCGGGCAATGGTGGCCTTGGTGCGCCGCTTGGGGCGATACGGCAGGTAAATGTCTTCCAGAACGTTCAAGGCCTGGGCGGCCACGATTTTTGCCTTCAGTTCAGGTGTCAGCAGCTCGCGCTCGATCAGCGACTTGAAAATGGCGGCCCGACGCTTGTCCAATTCGGCCAGCTGTTCCAAGCGGTCGCGGATCGCCGTGATGGCGACTTCGTCGAGGCTGCCGGTGGCCTCCTTGCGGTAGCGGCTGATGAAAGGCACCGTCGCGCCTTCACCGATGAGCAGGGCCGTGGCCTTCACCTGGGCCACGCCCACGGACAATTCGTCAGCAATGGTCCGGATGTGATTGTCTATTTGGTCGGCGGTGGTTTCCGGTGCGGTGCTCATGTGCCCTCCTGGCAGTCCTGTCCAGTCTTGTCCTGAGCCTGTCTTGACCCTGACTCTAAAGTGGGAGGGGATAATGCGTCGCTGTTCTGCCGATTGCAACCTCGCGGTTGCCGTCAGGAGGACTTTTTGTCGGGGGCGTTGTCCACACCCATGGGCACGACCCGGATGCGGTCTTTGAAGCGCTTGGCCAATCGGGGTTTCATGACCGAAACGCGCACCAATACCTTGTGGTCGCCCAACTGGACGGTGGTGCCGGCCCAGCATTCCCGCAGCATGAAAATTTCTTCGCGGGCGCCGGTCATCGCTTCATTGGTCAGCCGTTGGATTTCCAATTCGCCATCGGCCAGGGCCTGCCCCAGGTTGTGGGCCTTGCGGCCGAGGCCTTCCAGGAGAATATTCTCATCTTCGTTCAAGCCTTCGGGCTTGCTGCGCATGGTTTCGACCGCCTCGCGGATCTTAACCCGTGCCTTTTCCATCTGGCGCAGCTTCGTTTTGCGGTCCGCCAGCTTGGCCGGCAGGGAGGGATCACTGCCGGCAGCCAACAGGGTTTTTGAGGAACCGCTGGCACCGGCTTCCCCAACACTGATGCCCATGCGGGCGATGGTCCGACCGCCGGCGATGCGGCCCCGGGAGGCCTCGACCTTGCCGCGAGTCTCGATGTCCGAGTGGGCGATCTCGTTGGCGACCGTGATGTCGCCCTCTGCGCGAATCACGGCTTCCTTGATGTACTTGGCTTGGATTTCGCCGCCGACTTCAATGAGCGACTCTTCGGATCCCACGATGCCGCCGTTGACTAGCAGCGAGCCTCCGGCCCGGATGTGGGACGGTTCAATCATGCCTTTGACGACCACATCGCCGCCGGCTTCGATGGTGGCGCCGAGCTGCACATCGCCTTCGATTTGCAGGCTGCCGCTGTGATGGATGTTGCCTTGTTCAAGGTCCACGTCGCCCTTGATGATATAGATATCATCGACCGAAAGCGTATTGTCGGTGAATCGAATTCGGCCGGAAATTTCGGCGACAAATGTGGCCACTCCCGAATCGTCCGTGGATTCGATCACGCCTTTGCCGCCACGCACCCGCACCTTGTTGGGCTTGTTGACGGGAATCTTGTTGCCAAATACGTTGAGGCCCGGCTCGCCGGGAATCGCCGGGTGCATTTCCAGCAGCTTCTCGTCGGCGCTCACGGACAAGTTGTCGATCTTGTCCCAAAAATCGATGGCCTCGGAACCTTCTTCGGCTTCCCAACCGGTATCGAAATAGTCGCGGGTCCACTCCAGGCGCCCATCCTGCGGCTCGACCACTGCTTGGCCCATAATTAAAATTGTATCGATGAGGTGACAGCCGGGCTGGCAAATGTTGCTCAAAACTTTGGCGGTGAATTCTTCGTCGGGATATTCGGGCAATTCGAGGCTGCGAAATTCGGCCACGATACGCTGAGCTGTCGCGGTGAGATCGCGCAGGGGATCGGGGCAATCCAACAGCACCGAAACCTTGTCGTCAGAGACCCGCAGGCTGAACTGGGGCGCAGACGAATCGCCTCCCGGGCCGGATGGACCACGTTCGGTTGCTTGCTCTTGGGTTGCGTCAGCGGTCTCGGTCATGGGTCGCTTGCTCCGCCGATTCGGATCGGTTCCAACCGGCTCAGATGATGTGCAGACACACTTCGCCCACTTGTATTCAGGCTTATACGTAATTCTGTATCGGCTGTTGGGGCAAGGCTACTGAGCAATTTGTCAGGCAAACCCGAAGATTCTAGTGGGATCTCCACCAGAAGAATCGATGGCGCTGGGGTTTGTCGGAAGTCGTTGACGTGCAAGATGTTGATGTGGATTCATTGATGCTTTGCACGATCATATCCACCCGTTCGGCTGCTTCCAGCAAATGGTCTCTGGTGCGCTTGAGGTCGGCCAGGGGGTCAGAGGACCGCTTATTCCCATTGAGCAGATATTGGCCCTTGGGCCGAAAAGAGGTCGGAATCGTGAGCTCGCGGCGTTCCCATTCCAAAGCGGCAGGCGCATCAATCACTTCGCGTTGCAGATCGCCCCGGATGTCATCCAATTCCTGGGTCCACTGACGGATATCGACCAAATCCAGATCTGGAGGCGTGGTTTTTGGTCGTCGTCCGGCGGTCAGGGCATGGCGCCGTGCCGCCAACAACGAGACGGTGCCAATCAGAAATACAACCACCCCGCCACCAATGGTCAACAGGGTTGCCAAGCGGGTATCCACCACAGGATCCAGCGGATTGAGAACTTCGCCACTGGCTATCAGCAGACGGGCGGCCAGGCCCAGGCAGACCAAGGCCGCCGCCGCCAGGACAGAGGCGATGATCACGGGATTGTTTTTGGAGTCAGCCATGCCCAATTCAGTGCAAAGCCCATGCCACGGTTCTGATTGGCCCGAAACGGGCTCAGCGAATCAGGGTCATTTTCATGGTGGACGTTTTATTTTCGCAACTCAAACGGCAAGTGTACAGGCCTGAGGCAACCGACCGCCCTGCGTCGTCCAAACCCCGCCAATCCACAAAATGGTCGCCGGCCTGGGCAAACCCCTGGACCAGGGTCGCCACCAAGGACCCCCGGAAATCATAAATCTCCAGACGCACCTGACCACCGCCAGGTGGCACGGAATACGCAATCCGGGTAATGGGATTGAAGGGATTGGGCGAGTTCTGGCGCAGCACCGCACGGCCTGCCGGGACTTCACCCACCGCAGTCGGGTGAGGCGCGGGCGCACTTTCGATGCCGGCCTGATTCACGGCGGTCAATTGATAGTACCAGAGTTGGTTGGTGGCGTCGTAGTGGCTATTGGTCGTCAGAACCTGGTGCAGCGTTGCCGGAGAAGGCTGGGTGAAGGGCGTGGCCACGCGGTAGATTCGGAAATGGGCGAAGTCTGGTTCCGCTGACGGATCCCAGGTCAGTTGCACGCCGCCGGTTTCCCGCTGCACCACGAAATTGGACGGCGGCGGCGGGGCCAGATTGTTCAGGGAGTACCCGCTGTCCGGGGGTGAGTCGTAGAACGTGCCGGGGGTGCTTGTGCGCGCACGGACGAAATATACGGACCAATGGGTGCCTGCACTGGAAGAGTCGGCCAAGGTGGGCACACTCACGGCATAGGTGGCTTCCTGGTCCGCTGGCACGGTGAGCAGAAACTCCCAGTTCCCCGGCGGGTAGGCGGCCATTTTAGCGAGGTCGTAGCGCCGATAAACCGAATACTCAGTCACCAGCGAGGACTGCCCCGAGGCGTCAAATCGGCTGGCGTTCCAGGCCAATCGCACCTGGCCGCCGGTATCGCCCGGGACATCACTGGCGCTGCTGATCTCCGCATAACTGTGGGCGCGGTCGAAAGTCACCGTCAGGTTGTCGCAGATGGGGCCGGGGAAGGGTCCGGCTTGCACCAACGTGGCTCGCCAGCGCAGGTCGGTGCCCTGGGGATCAAACTCCAGCCAACTGTCATCCGGCGGGATGTCCTGCCAGGTCGAACCACCGTTGGCCGTCATTTCAAACCGGATGGAGTCGGTATAGGCGGCTGAAAGTCGGGCCCGCAACACGGGCTCTCCGGTGGGGTTCAGGTTGGCAGAGACGGCCCGATTGCGGTCTGCATCCAGGCCTTGGGCATCGGCTTGGAGGGTCAACAGGCCGGCGTTCCCGTTGCTGGCATAGGCTTCGTTGCCTTGCAAAAGAGTGTGGTAAAAATATTCCGACGAGAAAAAGTTGGACAGCACCTGCGGCTGATTGGGATGCGAAACATCGATGATTTTCAGCCCGTTGGCCCCGTTGGCCACAAAGAGCGAATCGCCTTGAACGGCGATGTGGTACGCCGCGCCGCCGTCGAGTGAAAGATTGGTGACAAATTGGGGATTGGTGGGCTGGGAAATGTCGACGATGTCGAGCCCCGCATTGCCGCCCACATAGGCCCAGGTGCCCGACGTGGAAACGCAGAGTGTCGAACCGGAGACCGGAACCACCGCCACGCTGTCTGGCGCGGCCGGATTGGCCAGGCTCATCACCGTCATGGCCGCATCGCTGGCCAGGTAGAGGAAGCTTCCCTGAACGGAAAGTCCGCGCACCCAGGCAGTCATATCAACCAACGGCATGAGAATCGGGTTGGCTGGATCGGTGATCTCGATGGCACCGACCCCGCTGTTGTAGCTGGCAGTGTAGACCCAGTTGTTGTTCACCACGACCTCGCCGGTGTACGAGCCCAGATTGACATTGGCCCCATTGACCGGTGTGTCAGGGTTGGCCACGTTCACCAACTGAACTGCCAGGCTGTTGCCCAGCGAGACGAAGGCCCAGTTGCCCGAGACGGTCACGTTGCGGGCGTTGCCAGGCATGGGGTGGGCTGTGACCAGGGTCGGGTTGGCTGGATCAGACACATTGACCACCGCCAAACCATTGCCAGTGTGGTTGGCGACCAGCACCCGGTCGTTTTTCCAGGCTGCGGCATAGGCCAGGCCGCCCACACCCAGCGCTCCAATTTCTGCCAATCCCTGCCCGTGCAATTTGAGCACCCCGTCGCCGGTATTCCAGTCTGCGGTCGTTTGCAGGGTGTCGGCATAGTCGACCCCCACAAAGTCCTCAACGTGAATCACGGTTTCGGTGAAGCCGCGCTCTGGATGAACCGCCGCCCATCCGAGCAAGGCAAGCAGGAAGAGCATTGAACCGATTCTGGGCGAAAACTTTGCACGACCAATCATGATAGGCCTCCTTGCAGCCAAGCTACCAGATCGCCATGGTCGCAGCACTACAAATTGGTGACCAGGGGCGGGCAGATATTGCCCGGCCGGACAGCCGCAGTGCGTAATTCTGCGCGTGCCTGGAGGCAAAAAAACTGCCTGAGAGGCCCTGCGGCCGGGTCGATTGGGCGATGCGGATGCCTTTAGAGTCGCTGCCAGCGGGCAGGCTGCCGGAAAGCACCCGGCAGATGTGGTTCGCGGCAAGCCTCTTCAATTTGCCCTGCCGAGAGGATGAAATCGCTCCGGTTGGCCGGGGCCCTAGCTCCTTGTGGCCTATGAAGATCTGTTGATGATCAGATTTCAGATCACCCCGAACGGTCCCTAAGGCAATCTTTAAATCCAATGATAGGCAGAGGTTATGCTCAATGAATGCCAATTTCGCACCGATACTTGCAAGACGTGTTCAGGACAAATCGCCGCCCCGATCACGAGAAGGGATTCCTCAGGAGGGAACAGTGAACAAGCCGGTACTACAGGACCTCGTGTCTTCGGTTGGAGACCTTGCAACGTTGCCCACGACCGTTGTCGAGTTGTTGGATTTGCTCAAAGACTCCACCTGCTCCGCCTCCAAGGTGGTTAAGGTGATGGAGCGCGATCCGGCCATGACGGCCAACGTTTTGAAGCTCAGCAACTCTGCTTTTTATGGAGCCCGCCGGGAAATCAGCAGCGTGCGGGATGCCCTGGTCATGCTGGGGAACCGCTCTGTGGTCACCCTGGCCTTTGCCACGGGCATGGCGCCGATCATGCGCCGCGACCTGTTGGGCTATGGCATCACCCGTGAAAGGTTTTGGGCCCATTCCCTGAAAGCGGCCACCGCCAGCGCCATCGCCGCCGACCGTCTGGGTCTTTCCGAATTGCGCTGCGAAGCTTTCACCGCCGGCTTGGTCCACGATGTGGGCATGCTCGTGGTGGACGCCCATCTGGTGGCCAATCACGAATCGATCGGTTTTGGTGACCCGGCTTTCAGTGTGAATATCATCGAGCGTCAGGCCCTGGGATTTGACCACACCGAGGCCGGCGCCATGCTGGCCCGCCACTGGGGTTTCCCGGAACAGCTGATCGCCGCGATCCAGTTCCATCATGAAGCCGACATGGGATGCCCCCACCGCGATCTGGTGCGGGCAGTGACGGCCGGCAACGTGCTGGCCCAGGTGGTTGACGAAGACCTGGAAGTGGACAGCAACGACTTTGTCCGCACCACCCTGGCCGGCCTGGCCTTCGACCAGAATTTTCTGGAACAACTGCGGCTTGATCTGTCTTGCAATTTGGAGGAGACTCTGGCGCGAGCGACCCGCCCGGCCTCCATGTCCATCTGACCCGTTTGGGGGTCCGATAGTTTTCTGACCCCAGGCCGGGTTCACCTGAATCCCGGCCTGGTGTTGTTTTGTCTCATGACCACGATCCCCGGATCAAGTTTCTGATCACCATGGGCCGTGCTTTACACAGTTACGGCATCCCGGCCCATCGCCTTGAAGACGCCTTGGGCAACGCGGCCTCGCGCCTGGGCATCAGGGCCGAATTCTTTTCTGGCCCCACCTCGCTCATCTCTTCTTTTGGCGAGCCCGGCAACCAGCACACCGCTCTGAGCCGGGTTGCGCCGGGCCAATTGCAGTTGGA
>JADGEP010000011.1 GCA_016744275.1 Candidatus Krumholzibacteriia bacterium
GTGCAGGACAGCTTGGGGTCCGTGGGTCTGGCGGATGTGTTCGAGTTGAGTGGTGATTTCTTCGAGGGCGGCATCCCAGGTGATGGGTACAAAAGTGCCGTCGAGTTGCCGCCGCAATGGGTGCAGGATGCGGTCGGGGCTGTGCGCACGTTCGGCATAACTGAGCCCCTTGAGGCAAGGCCCCTCGGCGGTGGCCACGTTGGCCGGAGCAGGTTCCAGGGCAACCAGTTTGCCTTCTTCCACGGTCACCTTCATGGCGCAGGTGCTGTAGCAATTGCGGGGACAGGCGGTGAGGAATTCGGGCACAGCTTCTCCTTGGGCTCAAACACAGGATTGTCTGGTCCACCGATAGTCGCCGCTGCAATGGGTGCCGGTCAAGGCGCAGCTGAAATGAAAACCGTGGCGTTGCTCTTATCGGCTGTTCGTGTCTGGTTTTATAATCCTTTTGTCATGTTTACTTGACTTTTAGTAAAACCTGCACGACAATAGGGTCTGAAGATATCAATCAGCCCCCCAAGGAGAGTGCCGTTATGAATAGATCGATCATAGGAAGTGATGCCTGCTCACCCGAGTCGGCCAAGAGCAGCGCCCAGCTTCTGGTTTGGGTCTTCATCTGGACCGCCACCATGGTTTTGGCCGACAAAGGCATGGCCTACCAGTGGTGGACCGAAAAGTGGATCACCGTGGCGGCCATCGTTGTCAACACCGCCCTGGGTGTGGGCATGATCACGTTTTTTGTCAGCTATCTGCGTAAGATGGACGAACTGCAGCGCAAGATTCAGCTTGAAGCCTTGGCCTTCGCCATGGGCTGCGGGTTGGTTGGCAGTTTCACCTATTCCCTGTTGGTGACCGCCGGATTCATCGTCGAAACGGAAATCGGCGACATTATCCTGCTGATGACCGTCACCTACATGGCAGCGATCATCGTTGGAAGAGTGAGGTACCGATGAAGAACCGGTTGAAGGTATTGCGCGCCGAGCGGGATTGGACCCAGGCAGACCTTGCCGTGGCCTTGGGCGTATCGCGACAGACAGTCAATGCCATCGAGAAGGGAAAATTTGATCCTAGCCTGCCTTTGGCATTCAAAGCCGCCCGCCTCTTCAAGATGGCGATCGAGGAAATTTTTCAGGACGAGCCACAGAAACCGTAGCAAACAAAACGGGCGCCCCGAAAGGAGCGCCCGTTTATCGCATTCAACCCGGACTACTTGCCAGGACACTCCGCAGCGATGGCCGGAGCGATGTTTCCGTGCGCATAGGCCTTGTCCCACTGAGCGGCAAAATCGCCAGCCAGCTTCAAAGCCCGGGCCCGGTAATCGTCCTTGTTTTCCCAGGTGTTGATCGGGGTCAATACGCTGGGATCGTCCACGCCGGGGCAAGTCTGAGGCACGTGCACCTTGAAGATCTCGTCCTGCTTGTAGTCGACGTCTTTCAGGGTACCGTCGATGGCCGCGGCTACCATGGCCCGCGTCAACATGATGTCCATGCGGGAGCCAACGCCGTAAGGTCCGCCGCTCCAACCGGTGTTGACCAAGTAGACCTGGGTGTCGTGCTCATCGAGTTTCTTGCCCAACAGGTCCGCATATTCATTGGGGTTGCGGGGCATGAAGGGCGCGCCAAAGAAACGGCTGAAGGCCGAGACGGGCTCGGTGACTCCGGTTTCGGTGCCGGCCAACTTGCTGGTGTAACCCATGATAAACCACAGCATGGCCTGCTCTTTGGTCAGCTTGCTGACGGGGGGCAGCACGCCGTTGGCGTCTGCGGTCAGGAACAGGATCGTGGTGGGATGGTCGCCCGTGCTGCTGACCTTGATGTTCGTCAAGTCGCTCAGCTGGTACGAGCCACGGCTATTGGGCGTCAGGCGATCATCGAACAAGTCGAATTTGCCATCAGGCCACATCAAGGCGTTTTCGACGATGGAGCCGTGCTCAAGGTAGTTCTTCTTGTTGAAGACAGCCTTGTAGATTTCGGGCTCTTTGTCGGGATTCAAATCGATCAGCTTGGCATAACAACCGTTCTCGAAGTTGGCCACGCCGTTGTCGTTCCAGCCGTGCTCGTCATCACCCAGCAAGCCGCGTTCGGCCACAGCGCTGAGGGTGGTTTTACCGGTGCCACTGAGGCCCAGCAGCAGGGCGATGTCGCCTTCGGGGCCTTCATTGGCCGAGCAATGAATCGGCAGGATGCCTGCAGCCGGCAGCATGTAGTTCATGACCGTGAACAGCATCTTCTTGCAGCTGCCACAGTACTGGGAACCGTAGACGACGCCGATGCGGCGGTCGAAATCCACAGCGATGACCATGGTGCTGGTGCCGCCGATGCGCGGGTCGTTGCGCAGGCGTCCTTCGTAACGTTTGGCATCCAGCTTGTTGTCCGGGCAAGCCAACAGAGTGAAGGGCTTGTCAGCAAAAATGCTTTTGTCCAGATCACCGGGGGCAGGACGGAACATGTTGTCGCAGAACAGCACATTCAGGGCCTTGTTGGCGATGGTCGTCACCGGCAGGGCGTAAGAGCTGTCGGCACCGATCACGCGGTCGCTGGCGTACACCTTGTCGTCGGCACTCAGGGTGGCCAAAGCGTCTTCGATCAGCATGTCGAAGGTTTCTTCGTCGACCGGGATGTTGTTGGCGGCGGTCCAGTCGATGGTCGCTTCGCTGCTGGCCCGTTTGACGATCAAGGTGTCCTTGGGGCTACGACCGGTGGATTCTGGCTTGGTCCAGGTTGCCAAAGCACCACACTCGGACACTACGGCTTCTCCGTTGTCGACGCTGGCCTGGATCAACGCCGAGCGCTCCAGGTTCCGGTTGATATTCGCACCGTCAAGCAGTGTCTCGACCCGTTTTTGGAAACTCATCGTCATGGCTCCTTGATCAAGTGATCAAAATGTTGACAACGCACCCGACCCTTCGCCAGCACGCCTTCGCTCAACAACTAAAGGTCCTGTGATTTTACTCACAGAACCTGTTGATTATCTAGCCAAAATAGACAGTCTGGAGAAGGGATACAAGTGGTTTCTACCCGCCGGGAGGCGGTTTTCGGGTCCAAGCCAGAGTCAACTGGCCCTGAATATCAGAATCAGTGGCCCTCAATGGCCCAGGGTCTTCAATCGGGGCTTCATATTCTTACCCAGTGCCAAACCCAATCCCATTCTCACCGAAAGGGCGCTGCCGCCGAGATTGGTGCCGCCGGCATTGCGGTTTCCCATGATTTCATAGCGCCCATCGGCCTTCACAAACCAGCGCCGCGATGACGTCAGGTGCATCCGGTATCCCGCCCCGAGACTCAGGTTATAAGTCGCCAAGGTGAGGTCTTCGCCCTTGAACGGCAATACGCCATCGTACCCGATTCCAGCAAACACCTCGGCCAGATGCGGCCCCTGCCTCCATACGCTGCCACCGAACTCCACGCCCAGCAACACGGCATTCCAGCGATCCGACCGGCCCTGCAATCCTTCGCTATTCACCCGATAGGGTGCGCCCGCACGGCCGCCACGAAACTCCAACAGAACGCGCCCAAACCACTGTTCTGACCAGCCTTCAAAGGAGCCGCCGATCACCTGTTTGCTGTCCACAAACTCCATATCGCCGCGGGGCATCCATTGGCCCCAATAGGCCGTCACCATACGAGGGACACTCTGGTTACTGATGATTTCAATTTCTTCGTCGTAGTAGTACTTCAGCCAGGTGTCTTCCAGGCTATTGCTTTGCAGCAATTGCCAGGCGCCGTTGGTATTTCCGGAATAAAAGAGACAGAAAAACTCTTCCACAGTACCGGCGGCCGCATGTGGCAGCATCTGGTTTGCAAAATCCGTGGTGAAGGTATCGAATCTTTCGCGGTCGCTGCCAGCTGCGGGCTTTTTCGCCGGGTCGTACCGGTCAGCCAACCAATCGACGACATCGTAACCGTAAATGATCTCTTCGAAGTTGCCGTCCCAGATGCTGGCCAGGATCTGCACCCGACCGAGAGGCTCGCCGAAGTCGCATTTTTCCGCCAGATAGATCACCAGTTCGTACAATCGGTCTGGTTCGTCGTTGTACACATTGCGTGGGATCTCACGGTAGTAGATCGGCTCCAACTCCTTGCACGTGTAGGAGTCGAGAGTATCGAGCAGATCGGCAACAATGGTGCTGTCAGAAGTCGCTTCCGCCGGGATGTCCGAGGTGTCGGTGGACTGAGCCAACGTGGGCGCAGCAAGCAGCACCAAACCGAGGGCCAACAGTCCAAGCCATTGCGATCCGGGGGTCCTCATGTTTCAGCTGCGGCTTCCGGTTTGAAGGGCGGTCATTGGAATTCAGATCCTCAAATATTATACGTTTTCAGAAACCCGCGACAACCCTATTCCCAGTTCCTGCTCATCATCCGTTTCACCAACCGCCGCACCAGGGCGCGAGGGGCAAACCGAGAAGACTGG
Organism: Candidatus Krumholzibacteriia bacterium; assembly: GCA_016744275.1. Lineage (GTDB taxonomy): Bacteria > Krumholzibacteriota > Krumholzibacteriia > LZORAL124-64-63 > LZORAL124-64-63 > JAGRNP01. The sequence goes on from JADGEP010000011.1 coordinate 4,408, forward strand.
GCCATGATCTGATTCATCAGGCCAGGAATGACCACCGCTTGGCCGGATTTGAACCCGGCGTATCCGATCCGGGCGGCCGTCGCAGTGTCCATACGCTTGGCGTCACGGCGTTCAAACTCGGCCCTGGCGGAGTCTTTCAGGTCGCCGTTGTCATCAAAAGCCTCTGGGGGAATCATCTGTTCGGTGGCAAAAAACTCGCTGCGCGTGGGGCCCGGACAGAAGGCTGAAATGGTCACTCCACCGTCACGCAACTCTTCGTGCAGGGCTTCGGAAAAACTGAGCACATAGGATTTTGACGCGAAATAGACGGCCATCAAGGGGCCCGGTTGAAAGGCGGCCGTCGACCCCACATTCATCACGCCGGGCTTCAGGCTGGCCGCGGCGGCACCCACAACCATGGCCGGCAACAGCATTCGCGTCAGGCTGGTCAGGGCAGAAATATTCAAATCGATCAGCTTCTGGTGAGCCGATGCTTCGTGATTCACAAAAGGTCCATACGAGCCCAGGCCAGCGTTGTTGACCAAAACCCGGACGCCCAACTTTTGAGACGCCAGCTCGTCCACCAATTCAGCGCAGGCTTCAGGCGCCGTCAAATCCAGGGCAATGACCCGCACTTCCACTTCATGATCGCGACGCAGGGTGTCGGCCAATGCCTGCAGGCGGTCCAGCCGCCGGGCCACCAATATCAGGGGATTGCCGTCGGTGGCAAAAAGCCGGGCCAACTCGAGCCCGATGCCCGCACTGGCCCCAGTAATCAGCACGTGGGTCAGGGGCGGCTGGCCCCCGGGTGGTTGATGGTCGGTCAACGTCGTCCCCCATTTATTGTCTGGCTAGGAAGCGCTTTCGGTGTGGCTTTCCCGTTCCTTCTGAAGTACCAGTGACGCCGATTTGATGCAATAACGCAACCCTCCAGGTCGCGACCCATCTGCAAACACATGACCCAGATGCGATTCGCAATGGCTGCACACCACCTCGGTGCGCACCACACCACCACTGATGTTCTTGATTTCCACGACGAGATCAGCCGCCACCGTCTGCGAGAAGCTAGGCCAACCGGTGCCGGCGTCGTATTTCGAATCCGAATCGAACAAATCCTGGCCGCATCCCACGCATTGATAAATACCCGCGTCGTAACGATTCCAGTAGCGGCCGGTGTAGGCTTGTTCGGGCCCGCCCTGCCTGGCGACGCGGTATTCGTTAGCCGATAGAACGTCTTTCCATTGCGCGTCCGTTTTACGCACGGCTTCGCGCCCGGACACCGTTCGCACCAAAGCCAACGATTCGCGCGGTTCGCCTTCGGCACGGCGCCGTTTCATTTTGCGCTGCACATACGGCAGCAGGTTTCCAAGCAGCGACAGCACACCAACCAGCAGTGTCCCCATCACCAAAACTTTATACAGCAGCGGACTTCCGGCCATCCGTCTTCCTCCTCGATCACGCTTCATTCAACCATCAACCAATCATCGCGGCCTTCATCACCGGGCCCGGATATTGAAAGGCGCTCTCGGTGAAATGGTTCCGCCCATCCCCCGAACCCGGCGCCTCGCGGGAACTATTGCCCCGGTCTGAGGTAGCAATGCCCGCTACCCGGTCTCATTTTGGAGGTTTTCAAATGTTACGCACCAAACTCGTTCGCCCCGCTATCCTGTTTTTTATGATTGCGTTGGCCATGCCCGCCATGGCCCACACACCCCAATCGGCGGCCGCTGTTGACGTCGCCATCCTTTTGGACACATCCAATTCCATGGACGGCCTCATCAGTCAGGCCAAGAGCCAGCTTTGGACCATCGTGCAACAGTTTGCCATCGCCGAAAAAGATGGAGAATCGCCGCGGCTACGCGTATCACTGTTTGAATACGGCAATACCAGTTTGCCGGCCAGCGAAGGCTACATCCGGCAAGTTGTTGGCCTGACCGACGACCTTGACGTGATATCCGAAGCCCTGTTCGCCTTGGTCACCAGCGGTGGCGATGAATACTGCGGCCAAGTCATTGACGAAGCGATCACCCGCCTGGATTGGACCGAAAAACGCAACGCCTACCGCGCGATTTTTATCGCGGGCAATGAACCCTTCACCCAGGGCCGGATGGATTTCAAGAAGGCCTGCAAGCGGGCCGCCAAGCAGCGCATCGTTGTCAATACGATCCACTGTGGAGACCAGCGGGAAGGCGTCGAGGGCCAGTGGGAAAGAGGCGCCCAAATAGGTAAGGGTGAGTTCTTCAACATCGACCAGGACCGCGCCGTAGTTTACATCCGTTGCCCCCAGGACGACGACATCATCCGGCTCAATGACGAATTGAACGGAACCTATCTCTGGTTCGGCTCGGCTGATAAACGTGACCTCTACTGCGACAACCAGATTGCCCAGGACTCCAACGCCGGATCGTTCTCATCTTCGGTGGCGGTCAGCCGGTCGGTGACCAAATCGGGCAAGGCCTACGACAACCGCAGCCGGGACTTGGTCGACGCCCTGAACAGCGACTCCGAAATTCTGGAATCCGTGCCCGAAGAAGAATTGCCCGACGAGATGCAGGAGATGTCGGCCGATGAACGCAAGGCGCATCTCGAGGAGATGAAGGCCAAGCGGACGGAGCTGCGCGATAAAATCGGCAAACTGGCCGCCGAACGAGAAACGTTCCTGGCCAAAGAACAAGCCAAGTTGGCCGCCGAAACCGGCCAGGCCACCTTGGGCGATGCGGTCGTCACCGCCATTCGCAAACAGCTGCTCGATGCGGGATTCAAAACGTCCCTTCCCCAATAGGCGAAATACCGATCCTAAACGAAACAGTCACCGGCAAAAACCGGTGACCGTTTCTCATTCGCTCACGCAGACAGGCAGCAGCCTAGCCCAGCGACTTGTTCCATTCCTCGACTTTGTCTTTCATCTGCGCCAACAGCGCCGTCGTATCACCTTCGATGGTCACTTTAACCAAGCCATCACGGCCGGCGATGGCGTTGACCACTTCCTGGTCAGAGTCGCTGGCAACTTTGCCAAAGACGGTGTGCTTGCCGTCGAGCCACGGCGTGGCCACATGGGTGATGAAGAACTGGCTGCCATTGGTGCCAGGACCAGCGTTGGCCATCGACAGCATGCCGGGCACGTCATGCTTCAACTCGGCGCAGCACTCGTCGCCGAACTGGTAACCCGGGCCGCCGGTGCCGGTGCCTTGGGGGCAGCCGCCCTGGATCATGAAGTCGTCGATGACGCGGTGGAAATTCAGCCCATCGTAGTAGCCGCGCTGGGCCAGATTCACGAAATTGGCCACGGTCATGGGGGCCTGCTCGGCGAACAGCGCCACGTTGATGGTGCCCTTGTCTGTTTCAAATACGGCTTTCAGGTCGGCCACGGCGGGTCTCCTTCGTTTACAGTGGATCGGTGACTGCGATATCTTGCCCCACAAAATAGCAGGAGACGGCGCGGTGACCAGTCATTTAACATGGCCCTGGAACCAAGGCTTCTTTTTTTTGGGGTTTTCCAGCGAAGGCGTCGTCTCATGAACAGTTCCCTGGCCAGCAAAAGTGTCCTGCTCTTGCTGTTGGCAGTCATCACCGCCGTATTCTTTGCGATGATCAAAACCTTCCTGATGGCGGTGCTGCTGGCGGGCATATTCTCGTCCCTGGCACAACCCCTGTATCAGCGCTTTCTGAAACGGTTTGGACAGAGAGCCTCTCTGGCCTCGGCCGCCACCCTGTTGCTCATCGTGCTGGTGATCATTTTGCCCCTGGGGTTGTTGCTGGGTATCGTCACCGGCGAAGCCATCAAAGTCGGCAACGCCGTCACTCCCTGGGTGCAGGACAAGCTGGACAACCCAGATCAGATCATGGTTTGGCTGCAAAACCAGCCCTTTTACGACCGCATCGCGCCCTATCAGGACGACATCCTGACCAAGGCCGGCGAGATGGTGGGGTTGTTTTCCCGATTCCTGATCAGCAGCCTGTCGGCCGTCACCAGCGGCACGGTGCAGTTCCTTTTCATGCTCACGATCATGCTCTACAGCATGTATTTCTTTCTCATCGACGGGCACAAGTTGGTCGATCTGATCCTGTACTATTTGCCCCTGGAAGATCACGAAGAGCGGCGCCTGTTGGACAAATTCAGCTCCGTCACCCGAGCCACGCTCAAAGGCACCGCCGCCATCGGAGCCCTGCAGGGCAGTTTGGCCGGCATCGCCCTGGCGGTTGTCGGGGTGCCCAGCGCCGTTTTCTGGGCCGCCATCATGGTGGTGCTCTCGATTGTGCCGGGCATCGGCACGGCCCTGGTGTGGGTGCCCGCCGCGGCGATCCTCATTGCCGGTGGGCATCTGGGCAAAGGCATATTCCTAGTCATATTCTGTGGATTGATCGTCGGCAGCATCGACAACTTCTTACGGCCCCGTATGGTGGGCAAAGACACGGAGTTGCCCGATCTATTGATCCTTTTGGCCACCATGGGCGGCATTTTCATGTTTGGCGCCCTGGGCCTGATCATCGGCCCCATCGTGGCGGCGCTTTTTGTGACCATCTGGGAAATTTACGGCGTGGTTTTTCAGGATGTCCTGCCCCCAGGGCGGCAACCGGAGTTGGTTGGGGACGATGAAGATGAAGAAGACAGTGAATAACGGTTAGCCTTGAGGCTGGGGCGTCTTGCTCCAGCCGTCCCAGCCCCCTATTATCAGAGCGGATACTGCTCCCTCGACACTTGCAGCGTCCCGCTTCATCCGGCGCTCACCGGATGAGTCGCGGCAGGCCCGCCCTCTCTCGCTTCTAAGGGCCGAAGATCAGGAATTATGACCGTTCGCTCCCGTTCATTTTGCGGCCACAACGTTTTGTGCGCCTCCAGATCCGCTTGGATTCTGGTTCTTTGCTGTGCCTTGCTGCCTGTGGTATCCCAAGCGGAACCCCGGGCCGAACTGCGCCGTGACGAAACCATCCGGCCAGATGGCATTCATGTGCTGGATGGCTCCTATGTGTTGGACATGGGTGAGTTGCACATCAACATCACCAACCATGGCCTCATCGGATCCCAGTACACCCAAACCCTTCCCTACAGCAACGCGCCCAGCGGCCAGTGGCCCGGTGGGTCGGGCAAGGAATATCTGTGGGGCGCCGGCTTGTGGATTGGCGGCAACATCAGTGGTCAGTTGTCCGTGACCACCGGTCAGCCCGAACGGGAAATGCGCCCGGGCGACGACATTCTCGACACCATTTACGAATCGCGCGCCGGGGTGGTCGTGCGGCCCCAACAGAACGACCGCATCACCGGCTATCGCCTGCCCGACTCCCGCGCCGATGACGATCGTGACGGCCGGGTCGACGAAGATTTCCTCAATGGCCATGATGACGATGGCGACGGTCTGGTGGACGAAGATTTTGGACAGATCGCCTCGCAGATGATGACCTGCACCATGTACGACAATACCGGCCTGGTGCGCGAGCTTTACCCGGACCATAATCCCCTGGGACTGGCTATCGTTCAACGGGCCGCGACATTCTATCAGGATGATTTCGAAGACATCGTCATGTTGGACTACGAGATCGTCAATGCCGGCTACGAGCAGGTCAAGGACGTGTACCTGGGCATGTATGTCGACTGCGACATTCAACGGCGCGGAGACGGCGGTTCTTCACCCGATGATCTGGCCGGATTCTACAACGGCGCCGTGCGCGGACCCGATGGACTGTTCCATCGCATGGAAATCGGCTGGATGAGAGACGCGGATCCCGTCAATCCCCTGCCGGGTGTTTTTGGCACCATGCTCCTGGGCCACGATACCGACGCGGTGAATTATTACGCGCCCAATTTAGTGGGTGTGAACAGCTTCCAGATTTTTGCGACCAACGCCCGCACGGTCCAGAACGGCGAACCCTTGGCCGACGCCGACCGCTACGCCCTGATGACCAAGAACCAGATCGACCGCGACCGCCGGACCGACCTGCCGGGCGACCTGAAATTCATGATGGCGAGCGGGCCCTTTGGCAACTTGCCTCCCGGCCGCAAGCTTTCCTACCGAGTGGCCATGATCATCGGCAACGGCATGGCCGAGATGCTGCAGAACGCGTTGAAGGCATCGATCATTCACCGCGGCCGCTACGTCGACCTGGACAACAATTGGACTACTGGCCGGGGTGGCCTCGAACGCCTGGTTTGCATCGGCGATTACCCGACCTATGACGACGGCTCGGAGCGCCTGTTCGACTACCGCATCGGTTTCATGGACGAAGAATGCACGGGTTCAAATCCGATTTTTGGCGCCGAGATCATCAACAAAGAAGATATGTTCACCACTTTTGATGGGCGGCGCTGCATCTACGTGAACGCCGACAATTGCGAAGAGTGCTTCCGCTCGGTGGGCCGCAAGTGTACTGAAGCCAACGGCTTGTACTGGAGCTCGGGGAATGCTCGCGCCAGCACTGGCACCTACGGCCGCGAAACCCACGTCCCCTGGGTTTTTCCCGGCGAAGACCCGCCCGCGCCGCCCAATGTGCGCCTCGAGGCAGGCCACAATTCGGTGGAATTGTTCTGGGACGACATCAGCGAATTCGACATCGACCCCGATACCAACGAGCAGGATTTCGAATCGTACCGCATTTGGCGAGTTGCCAATTGGATCCGGCCGGACGGTACTTCGGATGACATCGGGCCCGAGGGCGGGTTATGGGCCATGATTGAGGAATTTGATTTGGTCAACTCCATTCCTGCCGGAATTGCCAACTCAGAAAACGAACGCAGCCTGGGGCGCAATACGGGCCTGGAAGTGGCTCGTTATGTGCCGGTTTGCCTGTCGAATCCGGAGTTTGAAGGGTTGGCAGAAGTCATGGAAGAGTTCGTGAATGCCGACCCGCTCAATCGCTTCATCACCCGCCCCCTGTTGCGGGACTCTCGCGGGGCCGTCATTCCGGGCCGGGAAACGCTTTTGCCTTGGGAATACGCACCCACAGTCCTGGACACGTTCTTTGACGTGACGGGGCGCGAGCATTCACCCGCACCAGGCCGGGTGGTATTCAAGCGGCCTCGCCAGTACTACCACTATCTCGACGTCGGCGTGCCCAATGGCTTTCAAACATTCTATTCAGTGGTGGCTACGGATCACCTGTTGGAATGGGATGGAGAGGCCTACCAACCGGCAGGCTACGGAGTGCAAAGCGACCCAGGCAACAATCAAAGATACGTCACACCGGCGCCGGTGCCGCAAACGGTTGAGCAGCGCGACCGCGACGGGGTGAACATCTATGTCTACCCCAACCCTGCAACTCAGGAATCGTTGGCCGAATTCCAGAAGCAGCCGGCTTCGCCCAACAGCCCGACTGGCGAACGCATCATGTTCAACAACCTGCCTGCGTCCAACAATCTGGTCACGATCTACACCGCCAGTGGTGATTTGGTCGCGACCCTGGTCCATGACGGCATCAACGGTGGCGGGGCCATATCGTGGGATATGATCTCGCGCAATGGCCAGGAAGTCGTGAGCGGAATCTACCTCTTCGTCGTGGAATCCCAGGACGCCCGATTCGAACCATTCCGTGGCCGATTTGTTATTGTCCGCTAGACAGGCCTGATTCCCATCACGACCATTCCGCGGTCGCCACCTTGATCAGATTTGTGGTGCCTTCGACGTTGAAGGGCAGCCCCGCGGTGATCACCACTGGCTGTCCGGGCTTCACGAATCCGCCCTGCAAGGCCTGGGAAATGGCCTGACGCTCCAGACCTTCCGCACTGTCACTCATGTCGATCACCACCGGGATGGCGCCAAAAGTCAGGGCCATGCGCAGAGCCGTTTGCCAAACCGGAGTCATGGTCAGCAATGCTTGGGAGGGACGGTAACGCGCCACCAGTTTGGTGGTGCCGCCGCTCTTGGTGCAGGTGATGATGGCCGCCGCCTCGATGTCGTTGGCCATGGCCACGGCGCTGTGAGCCACCGCCCGTTTGAAACTGAGCTTGCGGTCCTCGGTGATGCGGCTCTTCCAGCCGTCGTAATCAAAATGAGCTTCCGTATCGGCCGCAACGCTGGCCATGACCCGCACTGCTTCAACAGGGTAATCGCCCATGGCTGTTTCTTCGGACAGCATGATCGCATCGGTGCCGTCGTAGATGGCGTTGGCCACATCGGTGACCTCGGCGCGAGTGGGCCGCGGGCTTTCCACCATCGAACGCAGCATCTGAGTGGCGGTGATGACCGGCTTGGCCGCCTCGTTGGTCTTGTGGATCAGCATCTTCTGGGCCCGGGGCACGGACTCCAAAGGAATCTCCACACCCAGGTCACCGCGGGCGACCATAATGCCGTCGGCTTCGGCGATGATCTCGTCGATGTTGTCCAGAGCTTCAAATTTTTCGATCTTGGCAATGAGAGGCGTGTCCCGTTTGGCCTTGGTGATGCGCTGCTTGACGGTCTTCACGTCGTGGGCCGTGCGCACAAAGCTGAGAGCGATAAAATCAACGCCCTGCTCGAGACCAAACTGCAGATCGGCCCGGTCTTTCTCGCTGAGAATAGGCGCGTTGATCGAACGGGTGGGCAGGTTGATGCCCTTGTTCGAACCCAAAGGCCCACCGTTGACAATCGTGCATTTGACGTCGGTCTCATTGGTCGAGATGACTTTCAGTTCCATGGCGCCGTCGGCCAACAATATGGCATCACCCGAACGCACATTCTGGGGCAGGTCGGCGTAGGTCAGGCCCACTTCTTCATCACTGCCGGGCACGTCCCGGTTCGTCAGGGTGAACTCGGCACCCGGCACCAAGGTGACAAAATCCTTATCCTTCAGTTTGCTCGTGCGGATTTTTGGTCCCGCCAAATCCTGCAGGATGGCAATGGGCAATCCCAGATTCGATGACACCTCGCGGATGTCCTTGATCAGGGCCGCGTGTTCGTCATGGGTGCCATGGGAAAAATTGAGGCGGCACACGTTCATGCCCGATTCCATCAGTTTTTCCAGTATTTTGGGGTCCCGGCTAGCCGGACCAATGGTGCAGATGATCTTGGTCTTGTTCATCGCGCTTCCCTTTTTCTCCTGGTTGTTGCGGTTTCAAGCCACTCAATCGAGGAAGAAGTCCGCAAACAGCGGCGTGCCGGGCTTAACCGCATACTTTTCAAAATCCGTCTCTCCTTCTTCGGCCAGTACCTCGTCATCTATAAAGAAATTCCCAGTACACTGGCCCGCCGGACGGGTGAGAACAGCCCAGGCCGCATCACCCATGATTTCCGGTTTTCGGCTGGCGTTGATCACCCTTTCGCCTCCCAAAAGATTGCGCACCGCCGCGGTGGCCACCGCCGTACGCGGCCATAGGGCATTGAAGGCCACCCCGCGTTCCTTGAATTCCTGGCTCATGCCCAATACCCACACGCTCATGGCATATTTACTGAGGGTGTAAGCGGCAAATTCAGCGAACCACTTGGGATCCATGTTCAGTGGCGGGCTGAGGTTCAACACATGCGGATTGTCGGCCTTGAGCAGATGCGGCATGGCCGACTTGGTCACGATGTAGCTGCCGCGGGCATTCACGTCGTACATGCGGTCGTACATCTTGATCGACGTGGCCTCAAGGCCCGTCAGGCTGATGGCGCTGGCGTTGTTGACGACAATGTCCAGGCCACCGAAGTGCTCGACACCCTTGGCGAGGGCTTCAACGACCTGATCTTCGAACCGGATGTCCGTCTTGACTGCAAAGGCCTTGCCGCCGGCGGCTTCGATCTCGGCGGCGGCACTGTCGATGGTTCCGGGCAGCTTGGGGTGCTCGGTGGTGGTTTTGGCCGCGATGATGATGTTGGCGCCATCCTGAGCCGCACGCATGGCAATGGCTTTGCCGATGCCACGACTGGCGCCGCTGATGAAGAGGGTTTTGCCCTTGAGGCTGCGGTCGGTGCTGACAGGTGAATTGCTCACGGGGAGGTCCTTTCATGACTGGCCGGGCACGTTTCATTCGTACCCGGCCAGTAATGACCGCCAGTGGGCCCGCTGTCAAGTTCAGGTCAGATCAAGGCGCCACGAACTCCACAATCGCCTCGGCCACTCCGGTACCCGGTGTGGCGTGGTACTGCACCCAATCTTCGCGCTCGTCCCTGGCCGTAACGATGACGCGAAACAGCGAACCCACGCCACCGGGCATGATGCGCGCCCGTCGGCCCAGGTTCCACATCTCCGCTTCGGTGCCGTCTTCGGCAACAAAGAAATGATGATCTGCCGTAGGCGCAGCCGGCCGGTAATAGTGCCACCGGTAGTCCCCCAATTCAGGCACCAATTGGTCCGGATTGAAGGGTGAAGTGTACACTTCGGAGCGGAAGCCCGCCGTCAGGTAGTAGGTCCAGTTTTCGTGCACCGGTACTTGCACCTGGTCAGCGACCCGCGCTCCGCCCTCATCTATCAATGGGTACCAGATTTTTTCAATGGTGGGGTCGTCGAGGTCGCTCTTGACGGCATCCACTTTGGCCACCGCGGCGACCGCCAAGCCGAGAATCTCGGTATTGTGATTGGTGTTTGGCCCGCCCAGGCGACCGGTGTGCCGGATCGTCAGGTTGCGGGTCACTTCGACCACCTGGTCGGTTCGCAGAGTCGCCCTGAAGCGCACCTGGCAGGCAAAACGATCGCTCAATGCCCAGACCACTTCGCGCTCGAAAGCGCTCAGGGCGGCCAGGTAAGCCGGAGTCAAGGCCTTCAACCAGGCATCAACCGCGCTGCGGGTCGGCGGCGAATCAGCGGGCGTGCCCATCAACTCTGAAGCCAGTGTTGCAATCGTCGGGTCTGTCAGCACTTCAGGCAGCGCCGAGGTGTAGAGCAACGCCGAATCCGGCACCACCCAGGAGAATGTCTGTCGCATGAAGCCGTCGGCATCAACGACTGGCAGGCCTGCGGCCAGGGCGCGGGTATTGCGTTCGGTTTCGTTGGCCTCGTACAGGCCTTGGTCATAGTCCAGGGCCACTTTCCACATCACATCCAGCTCATCCGGCTGCGGCGCACGGGCCAGCAGTGTCACCTGCACCGTTTCGCCGGGTGCCGCTTCCGCCGGTTCGATCACCACCGCGTAGGGGCGCACCTTCTGGTCCGTTCCAAAATGCATTTCCTCATCGGGAAAGCCTTCACTGCAACCCGTCAGCGCGACAGCCGCCAGCAACAGTATCAGTCGTAGGTATTTCATCATGGCCTCCTAGAATTCCACCTGCACGCCCAGGGCCGGAACAAAGATCCAGCCGTAGGAGGTGCGTTGGGAGTAGTCGTAGTTGTAGGTGTAGCCCTCGGGGCTGTTGTAGATCAGGGCGTTGGCGTTTTGCAGGTCCATGTACACCGACCAGATGGAGTTCTTCTTGATGAACTTCTTGTCCACCCGCAGGTCCATCCGGAAATAGGGCGAGATGCGGTCGGAGTTGTATTCGCCTTCAACGATGACGTATTCGCCGACGTCAGCGTCGTACTCGTATTGGCCGTCGGTGAAGCTGAGGTTTGGGGTCATCGGCACTCCGGTGACGTATTGCATCCGGGTGCCAAAGGACCAATTGCGACCCAGTTGCCACGAGCCCACCGCTTCGACATGGTGAGTCTGGTCCATGTTGTGCAAGTACCACTGGGACGAATCCCAATCGATGCCATTGCCTGGATCCCGCGCGAACCGCCGTTCAGAGCGACCGATGCTGTAGGCCAACCAACCGAAGAAGCCGCCGTCGGATTCGTGACGCAGCATGAATTCCAGGCCGTACATGCGGGCTTCTGCATCCGGCAGAAAATTCACGTCGTTGGTATCGGCGAAGGCGGGCACTTGGTCCTGGGTATTGTGGTAGCCCTCGACTTTCAGCGACAGGCGATCGCCCAGGCGCCACTCGTGGCCCAGGGTCAGATGCCGAGCCGTGGTCGGCGGTAGGTCCGGGTTGCCATAGACAGCATCCGTGGCCTGCCCGATGGGCTGCGGCGCCTGATTGTAAGTGCCGGCTGAAGCTGTCAGGGTGCGGTTGTCGCGGTAGTCCCACCGGGCTGCAGCTCGCACACTGGCCAGGCCTTCGTCCAGGTGTTGGTAGTAGTCGTAGCGCACGCCGGGAGTGATCAACAAGTTCGGCACCGGGCGCCATTCGAAATTGACGTAGGTGCCCAGATCGGAAAACTTCTTCGCCTCCAGTTTTGAGGCGGCGTATCCGTTGATTTCGACTTCGTAGCTATAGGGCGAGTAGAGCAGGTCGACTCCCACGTGCGAAATCAGGCCCGGCCGCCAGGTGACGGCCAGATCGTCCCGAAGCCCATAGACCGGGCCTTTGCCCTCGAAGCGGAATTCTCCCAGAATGTGACCCGTTTCGCGATTCCGGCCCGCGGACAGGCGCATTTCGTTGTGCACCCGGTCGGACAAGTCCGCGTCATAGCCAAAAATGAAACGGTTAAAAGCCAGATCGAGTTCGACCTCGTCGGTGGCCTCATTGACTTCGGGGCTCCCTGACGCGTCCTCCGGAAAGACCATCTGCAAGCGATCGCTGGCCGAGAAGTAGGTCAGAAAGAGGCGGTGGTTGCCGCCATTGTCCCAGTCCAGTCGAGCCTGGGTATCCCAGTAATAAGGCGCCACCGACATGTTCACTTCATCATTGTTCTTGAGCGCGGCGCGGGCCAACTCGCCGATGAAACTGCGGCGGGCGCTGAGCGTCAGGGCGAAGCCTTTACCCAGTGGGCCTTCGGTGTGGAAACTGGCGTCCAACAGGCTCGCATCCAGGACGGTGCGCCAGCGGTCGGTGTGGGCCGGACGCCCCCGCAGCTCAACCACTCCACCGATGCTGCCGCCGTAACGGGTGCCAAATCCACCGGGATACAAGTCCACACTGCCGAGGCTGAGCGAGTTGTAGGTCGACTTGACGCCGCCAAAGTGAAACAGCAACGGGATGTCCACACCATCGAGCAGGAAGCGGGTATCGTAGTTGCCACTGCCACGCACCACCACAGCGCTCGGGTCACTCATCGTGGGTCGCGCCACACCGGGCAAGGCTTGCAAGGACTTGACCACGTCGCCACCGAAGCCAGGCAGGCGCTCAACCTCAAAGGCGGACAAGGACTGGCGTGTGACTTCTTTCTCGGGGCCACGGCCATAGACCACGATCTCAAACTCGTTGTATTGGGTGCGTTCCAGGCGAAACACCGCGTCAATCAGTTCATCGGCCTGGACGGTTTCCGTGGTTTTCAAAGGGGCATATCCGGCGTTGGGAAAGGTCAATTCGATCTCACCTGGGGGCAAGGAGTGAAAGGCGAAGTGGCCGGTTGAATCAGCAAAGGTGACCAGGCGCCCTTCCTCCTGAAACTGGCCCGGAAATTCCCCCAGGCGGTTCAGATATGCTGCCCAAGGCATGGTGAGCGCCGCTGTGTCGGGCGCGCTGAAAGCCGCGACGATCATGGCACCAGGCACCGATTGGCGGGTGCCCATCTCCACCACTTTCCCGCGCAGGTTCACCCGCGGGTCCAGGGCCTGGGCCTGTTCAGCCACCGAGAACGTGTATGCAAAATGCACATACACTGGCACGGGCTCGCCAGCCACCGAGGCAGGCGTGAACCGGCAACCGGTGGCGGCTTGCACCGCGGCGGCGTCCAGGTCCGGCGCCAGGCCTTCGACGACAAAAACCGAGTCGACCGCGCCGGTGGCCGTGACCAACATTTCCAACAGCACCGTGCCTTCGCGGCCGGCCCTCAGGGCAGCCGGAGGGTATTCGGCTTCGGCAAAGTGCAGCAGGGTGGGCTCGACATCCGGCGCGACCGGTGATGTGGGCACATCCAGGGCCGGGTCGTCCTGAGCCCGGGCCACTCCAGCGGACCAGCCCACTGACAAGGCCAAAGGCACCAACAATATCCATAGACAGCGTTTCATGTTCATCTACTCCTGAAATTCGAATCGGATGCGGTGCAGAATCCAGACTGCGACCGCCTCGCCATTTTTGATTGCGGGCCGGAAGGTGAAACGTCGCAGAGCCTCTGTGGCCACTTGCGCCGAATCCCAGCCGATATCCGCGGTGATTTTCACGTCTTGAACAGAGCCGTCGGCGTCGATCAGCAGGTAGGCCGAGACGACGCCTTCAGCGCGGGCCTTGCGCATGTCCGGCGAATAACCGGGCTTCGCGCGGTGCACAGGCTCGGGGGCTTTATCGATGGTGCTCAACGCGGCCAACTCACCTTGCAGATCGGCGGCGGTGACCGTCAGGGTGTCGCGCTGTCCACCGAGAGTATTGCCCTGCTTGGTGACCAATCCGTCAGCGCTGGAGGCGCCTGATCCCAAGCCCTTGGCGTACACTTTGCGCACGCCGTAGACACGCCGTGGCGGCTTTGCCGGTGCGGGTTCTGGCGTTTGCGGCGCCACTGCGGCGGGTTCTTCCGCCTCGACGACGGGACGGTCGATGGGCGCGGACAAGATGGCCTGCGGTTCCAAACGCGGGACCTCAACCGCCTCGGGCTGGATCACTTCTAGTTCGGTGACGGTTTCCTCTTGGGGCACCTCCACCGGATCCAGCCGCAAGCGCACCTGCGTCCGGCCCGGGGGCGTCACCTGGCTCACCGCCGGCACCCGAGCCACCATCAAGACCAAGCCGAGGGCCAAAACGAACGCCGCGCTACCCCAGGTGAGATTGAGGGTGAGGCGGTCACTCTGTTGGCTCTTTTCACTGAAGGTGAACCGAGTCAAGTTGCGCTGGCACGAGACCAACGAACTGGTGTCCAGGTATTGCGGCCTCACGATTGCACCTCCAGCACGACGAGGGTCACGTCAGTCCATCCGGCCACCGCGCAAGCGCGCAATATTCGGCTCAGGTGGTTGTAATCCAGGCCGCGGTCGGCCTGCACCAATACCGGCGTGGAACCGGGCCGGATTTGTGTCCCGGCAAGGGCCGCGCTCAACTTGGCTGCGGCCGCTTCCTCGTCGGCACTCAGGTCGGATGTCGCCAAAATTTCGCGCCCATCAACGCGCACCAAGCGGGGGCCAACTTCGATCATGAGGCCGGCTTCGAGGAGAGTGCGGCTGCTTGAATTCGGCAATTCCAGCCCAGCCGCTGGGGTCACCAACTGGCCTTCGACGGAGAAACTCTTGAGCAGAAACACGACCAGGATGACCATCATGTCGACCAGGCTGGTCAACTGCAGGCGCGCCGGGGCGGCCTTGGCCGTCTTGTTTTTGATGAGGCTGCCACGTTGGGTATTCATGGGCTCACCTCGGAGAGCACAACGCCCGTACCGGCGGCCAAGCCCACATCCTGGCAGCCGGCGGCGGCGCATGCGTCCAGGCAAGCCACCACATCAGCGGTGACGACGGGGCTATCGACGGCGATGATCAAGCGTTCGGGATTCTGGGATTGCAGCAAGGCCGTCAAGCCCGCCAGATCCAGGCCGGATGCCTGTCGCGGAAATTCGGCCACCACGACCTCACCCTGGGCGACCAGAAGACCTTCAGTGCCCACGGCAACCGTCAGAGGCAATTCGCTGCGTTCGGTGACATGGTCGGCCGCTTCGTCGCCTGGCAGGCTGAACTCGTGAGACGCCAAATGAGTGAAAGCCGTCATGCTGATCAAAAAGGGGATCAGGATGATGAACATGTTCATCACCGGGGTGACGTCCAGTTCAGCCACTCCGGCCACTGCCGAGGGGCGCCGGCCCCTGAGAGATGAGGTGCAGGTTTGCATGGTGACTCCTAGACCGCTGTCCGGCGCTCTTGGCGGTTGGCATACTGCCGCTCCCGGGCGTCGAAAAAGTTGAGCAGCTTGACCACCGCGGCGTCGCAATCTTCGGTGCGGCGCTCAGCCAAACTGGCCAGGCGCGAATGCACAGCCAGCAGAGGCATGGCCACCATCAGACCAAAAGCGGTTGTATTCATGGCCTGGGAAATGCCCGCGGCCAGGACGGACGATTTGTCGGCGGCTTCAGCGATGGCCAACGACCCGAACGACTGCTGGAGGCCAAAGATGGTGCCCAACAATCCGGCTAGAGTGGCCACGTTGGCCAACATGGCGAGGTAGTTCAAGCGCCGGCCGTAGCGCGGCATCTCGCGCATGGCCAACTCTTCGACAGACTGCCGGATTTCGACCGCGCCCAGACCCTCCCAGGCCGTTTCGGTGGCCCGGCGCATCAAGCGACGGGCCGGACCACCGGTTTCACCGAGTGCCTCAAGCGCGGTCGGGATTTCGTTGTCGTTGATTTGACGGGCAGTGGTGGCGCCCAGTTCACCGGCGTCATCGGCGGCCGTACGCATGAAGAAGGTTAGGCGCTCGACGGTAACGGCCAAGGCCAGCGCGGCCACGATAAGGATGACCCACATCATGGGGCCACCGGCTTGAAAGAATTGAGCTGCGGTCGTGAACATTGTATCGGCTCCCTGTGCAAATGGTTCAGAATCGAGGTTGAAAGGACCATTGCACCGGATGTGCCACGATGAGGAACACCGCCTTTTTGCTTAACCTGTTGCAATCATGTTGCTTAGTTTGATTTATTTCTGGATTACCAATGTTCATAATTCATATAATACTTTGAAGTTAGCATTGTCCTTTATTTTACTCGGCGTTCCGGTATACTTATTATTGACTTATTATTATAATCCGGAAGCTATTCAAAGATCCTTGGATAGATTAGCTCATGTTAAACTGATGACTGAAAATTGGAATCTTCCTAAACGCGAACGGAAGGAGATTTTAAAACTCCTTGGAGATATCAAAGGAAAAAATATTCTTGAGCATGGGTGTAGTGTTGGAACCTTGACTTTAGATTTATCTGAGGCAGCAGGTCCGGGTGGAAAGATATTTGCAACGAATATTTCTAAAGGAGAGATTGATGTTTTACAGACAAGGCTTAAGAAAAATGAGATTTTTAATGTTTCAGCGATTCATGATGAGCATCATTCTTCGAG
>JADGEP010000120.1 GCA_016744275.1 Candidatus Krumholzibacteriia bacterium
AGATAGCCCAGGCCGCAGCAGACCATTTGCCTCGGCGCAGCCCCGGGGCCGTCGTCAGCACTCTGATTGACCTGGAACAGATGCTGACCGATGCCGAAGAAAGCGGCAGCATCCTGCCGATCAAAGGCAGCTTTGCCTTTATCTATCCCGGGCCTGACGGCGGCGACCGTGTGTGCCATTTGTATCTGCCGGCTGGTCGCGAAGTGGCCGACGGCCTGAACCCCATCGTGGTGCTCAGCCACGGCCAGCGCCAGGAGGCCGCCCTGGCGGCTCGCATTGGGCGAAACTACGAACACGGCGACCAGAAGCCGACTCTCAAAGTGGGCGAAGACGATCTCTTTCCCGTCTATCTGGTGCCCGAGATGGCCCCTGGACAGACCCTCTCCCAATTGGAGTTGATGGCGGAAGCTGAAGCCTGCCGCCAATGGGCCATGGACTATTTTCAACGCCCTTACGCGGCCCTCGTGGGCATCGATGCCCTGGGGGGAACAGCCCTGCAGGTGGTGGGCAAAGTGCCCAACCAGATCAGCGGTCTGCTGGTAATTGCGGGCCAGAACCTGGATCCCTGGCCCCAAGCCCAGCCTGCGTTCATCCGGCAACAGCTGAGCCCGGTGCCAGAGCAGCTGCCGGTCACCTGGCTGGATTTTCGCAACGAAACCCGCCGTGCCGGCCAAGCCCAGGACATTCTGCAAGCCATGCGGGATCTGGGCTATCACCTCAGCGAGGTGCAGGAAGTGCGTGGAGGCCTGAATTTGACCCAGGTGGCTGACCGGCTGGTGATATGGGCGGAGGGCTTGCGCTAGATTTCGGGCTGGCAGAGCGCTGGCTGGCAAGACGCTGGTAATTGCCCGATGAACAGACTAGGATAGCAACGGCCCGGCGCCAAGGTGCCGGGCCCATCTAATTTCACGCCACCGCGGTGGCATTCCGAAGGTGAATACGACCTCATGCGACTCATCCCATCCCAGCTCGCGTCCCTCTGTCTGCTGCTCGTTTTTTCGGCCGGGGCGAGTCTCTCCCTGGCCCAAAACACACCCGAAGTGAACAACGGCCCGGAGCCCGCCCAGCCCGTAGAAACCATGCCCATGGAAGAGCTTTGGCGCATCGGTGGCCTGGATGATGACGAAAATCTGCTGGGTGTCGTCAACAAAGTCTTCGCCGATGACGAAGGGCTGCTGTATCTGCTGGACATTCAATTGACCGAGGTGCAGGTGTACGACGCTGAGGGCATTTACGTGCGCTCGCTGGGCAAGCGTGGCGATGGACCGGGTGAGCTGCGATTTGTGACCGACGCTTTGATTCTGCCCGATGGCAACGTCGGCCTGGTGCAACCCTTCCCCGGCAAGATCGTCAAAGTGGATCGCGAAGGCGTGCCCGCCGGTGAAGTGCGCCCCGGCGGCGACGACCCCACCAAAGGTGGATTTTTCGCCGTGCGCACGGCCGCCTCGGTGGGCGACGACCTGGTGATCAGCGGCCTCAAAATCTCGCGTGGGGAAACCTCCCGCACGGCCACCAATTTCATCGGCCAGCTGGGCCTTGATGGCGCCGAGGGCAAGCATTACATCGAAGCGGTCAATGTCCGTGAATTTGGCAACCGGCAAGTCGTCGAAAAGGATGAATTCTTCCCCCACGAAAACGGCTGGGCCCTGGCCCCGGATGGCCGCGTGGTTATCGCCCCGGTGCGCAACGAGTACCGCCTCGAGGTCCATGGTCCGGACGGCACGCCGCAATTGGTGATCACCCGCGAGTATGAATCCGTCAAGCGCACCACCGCGGCATTGGAAAGGGCCGAGGCCATGATGATGCCCTGGCGCCGGCGCAACCGCAGCCGCATCGACTTTGTCATGGAAGATACCGAGCCGGACATCCTGCAATTTCATGTGGCCGCCGATGGCCGCATTTGGGTATTGCCCAGCCGTGGCATCGTGAATCAGCCCGAAGGTGTGCATTCGACCTGGGACATCTTCAGCACCGCCGGTGAGTTCGAACGGCAGGTCGCCTTTACCTGCGCCGCCGACAGCCAGAATGACGCTCTCTTTTTTCCTGGCGGCGACCTGGTGGTCGTGGTCAAAGAGCACAAGGAAGCTCTGTGGGCCTTTCAAGGTCGCGGCGCTGAAAACCCGGAAGAGGAAACCGAAGAGCTCGAGGCCAGTCCGCTGGAGGTCATTTGCTACCGCATTTCACCAACGCTGGGTCGGGCTGCTGAATAGCCAGATTGCTGAATAGCCAAGTTGCTGAATAGCCAAGTTGCCGAATTGAAAATTTGCTGAACTTAAAATTGCAAACCCAACACCCCAGGAGGGAAATCATGTCCAGTCGCGTGATTCTGAGTTGCTTCTTGTTGATCGTTTTTGCCGCCACAGCCTCCGCAGAGCCCACTGCCGTGCACAACCCGGACCAAGCTGCTGAAGGTGTGGTCACGGGCCAATTGCAGGAAATCTGGCGCGCCGGCGGTGATGATGATGAAATCTTCTTTGGCACCATCGCCACGGTCAAGAGCGACGCCGAGGGCAACATCTACCTGCTGGACGGCCAACTGTCGGAGGTTCACCGCTACAGCCCTGAAGGCGAACACTTGGCGGTGCTGGGTCAAGAGGGCGACGGACCCGGCGAAATGCGCGGCCCCAATGACCTGTTCATCCTCGCCGACGGCACCATCTGTGTGCTGCAGGGCTTCCCTGGCCGCGTCGTGCGCCTGCACCCGGACGGCACTCCTGCCGGAGACGCGAAGTACAGCAAAGGTGAGGGCGACACCGGCCAGTTCGCCGTCATGGTGCGTGGGCTTGCCCATCCCGACGGCATGGTTTTGGCAGGCATCCGTATGAGCTTCGGCGGCGGCAGTGTCAGTACTCAGGACTATTTCCTGGCCCAATGCGATCCCGACGGCCAAGAGCGACACAACTTATTGAACAAGGCCCACACCATCGATTACGCCGAATTTGAACTCGATGAAATGGCCATGGATTTTGTCTGGAGTCGCCTGGCAAAAGGCCCTGAAGGCCAAGTGGTCACCGCCCCGGACCGCGATGCGATGCGCTTTGAAGTCTTTGGCCCCGATGGCTCTTTGGAACGGGTTTTTGAACGCGATTACGCTGTCGGCACCCGCACCGAGAACCAAAACAAACTGGCCCACCAGATCATCGAGGCGGTGGGCGCCAATTACCCGGTGCCGCCGCGGAAAATCACGACCGAAAGCCATCAGGCAGCGGTCAATGGCCTGTGGGTCACCGATGATGGACACGTTTGGGTGCAACCCGGCAATCGCAAAACCGACCTGCCTGACGGGACCTGGACCCTGCTGGATGTCTACGACGCCGAGGGTGTTTTTGTGCGTCAGGTGGCCCTGACCGGCGATCACGACGAAAATGCCGATCAGATCTTCATCCAGCCCAATGGCCATTTTGTGGTGGTCCGCGGCGCCCTGGATGCCTGGCTGAATCAGCAGGCTGTCAGCACTGGTGAAGGCGAAGAGGACGAATCCGAGGAAGAGGCGTCTCTGGAAGTGGTCTGTTACCGGTTGGAATTGTAGCCCCCGGCAACGTTAATAAATGCTAACCTGCCAAATTGCCTGCAACCGTTGGTTCCAATTGGCGTATGATGCGAGTCCGGTTTCCTCCGGCGGTTTCTCAAGAGATTTCTCCTGAGACAGCCGCCGGACAATCGCTCTGCCATTGCGCCGTGCCGAATCCGTATCAATTTCAATAGTGAATGAAGGAGCGTTTGTACGGGTACAACCAACACCCGGTGCAGACCCAGCCATCCAAAGATCTTGAAAGGCCGACCATGCGTTACCCTTCGAATGCGACTCTCTTTCTCCGCCTCTCGGCGACAGTCCTGACCCTGATGTTGAGTCTGTCCCTGGCCGGATGCCTCGGCAGTGGTGAAGAAGGATCCGGCTCCGAGGCCGATTCCACCGCCGTGGCCGATGCCGACACCACCAAGGCCAAGAAGCCCAAGAAAGAGAAATCGATCAAGGTCAACGTCGGGGAAATCCGGCAAGGTGAATTGGTTTTGCCGGTCTATGCCGATGGCGCCATTCGTTCGCCCAAATACCTGAGCATCAAGACCAAAGTCGGCGGCGAACTGCGGTCGGTCTTGGTGCGGGACGGCGATCGGGTGCGCAAAGGCCAGGTCATCGCGCGTATTGATTCCCGCGAGTATGAAATCGCACTGGAAGAAAGCCGCTATCGCCACCTGCAAGCGCTCAGCCAGATGGCTGCCGAAGACGACACCTTCACGGTGAACAAAACGGCCATCAATGAATTCCGCACCAATCGCGACGAGCTCGAAAGAATGCTCGAACGCGGTGCCATCACCCGCGAAGAATACCAGACCAACATCCTGGATCTGGAGATGAGTTCGTTGCAGGCCGGCGCCTTCCGCGACGCGGTCTTGCAGCAGCGCACCGGTTTAGCCGAAGCTCGCATGGCTGAAGAACGGGCTCGCCTAAATCTGGAGTACACCGAAATCAAGGCGCCGTTCTCCGGCATCATCCAGGGTCTGACCATGGTTACGGGAGAAATCCTGACCGTCAACAGCCCCGTTTGCACGTTGTTCAACAACGACAAACTCGAAGCGACGGTCAACGTGCTGGAGGCTGATCTGGGCCACCTGGATGAGGGCCGCCCAGTATTGCTGACGATCCCGGCCACCGGCGATACGCTGCGTGTGGTGGTCGACGTGATCAGCCCCACCCTCGATGCGGCTACTCGGACCTGTGAATTGTTGATCCGTTTTGACAATCCGGATGGGCGATTCCGGCCGGGCATGTTCGTACGGGCCCAGATTGCCGGCATCGTTTATCGCGATAAGATGCTGGCGCCGAAGTCGGCTCTTTTGGTGCGCGACAACCGCCCCCTGGTCTTCAAGAAGGAAGGCGATCGTGCCCGTTGGTTGTACGTGGACATCGGCCTGCAGAACGACGAGTGGGTGGAGATCCTGAAGGTGCACAGCGGCGGGTCACTGGCCCCGGGTGAAGAAGTTGTCGTCAGCGATCACTTGACCTTGGCCCACGAAGCGAAAATCAAAGTCCGCAAACGCATCACCGCTGCAGATAAGTGGGATTTTGCCGGCGAGTTTCTGAGCGCCCAGGCGAAAGGCTCTTCCCGATGATCATCCAGACAGCCGTTCGGCGTCCGGTGGCCATCCTGATGCTGTTTGCGGGATTGGTCCTGATCGGATTCCAGGCCCGTCAGCGCTTGTCGGTCGATTTGCTGCCGGCGATCAACTATCCCAACCTGACGGTGATCACCAACTACACCGACACACCGGCCGACGACCTGACCCGTCTGGTGACCCAACCGCTCGAAGAGGTCATCACCGGCCAGGCTGGGGTGCGGCGGGTGGTATCGAAAACCCGCGAAGGCGTCTCGACCATCACCGTGCAGTACGAGTGGGGCACGGAGATGGATTTCGCCAATCTGCATCTGCGCGAAGCCATCGACCGGGTCGCTTACCGGGATGATTTTCCCGAAGCCGCGGACCGCCCCCTGATCCTGCGTTGGGATCCCAGTGCCCGGCCCATTGCCATCCTGGTTTTGCACGGCGACGACCCCATGGCCCGCATGACGGAATTTGCCCGCGAAGTGGTCAAGCCGGCGCTTGAGCAGATCAACGGCGTGAGCCAGGCTGAAGTCATCGGCGGCGCTGAACGCGAAATTCTCGTGCGGCCCGACTTTGATCGGCTGCGGCTGTACGGGCTGACGATGGAAGACCTGAGCAGCGCCTTGCGCGTGGCCAACATCAGTTTTCCCGGCGGGCGCATCCGCAAAGGGCCATTGCATTTGCCCCTGCGCATTCTGGGCGAATTCGAGAACCTGGATGAGATACGGCAAACGGAAATTCCCGCCGCCGGCCCGGGTATCACCATCGGCGATTTGGCCGAAGTGATCGACACCGTCAAAGAGCCCGAGGGACTCACCCTGACGTCCAACGAAGAAGTGGTGTCGCTGCACTTGTACAAAGAAGTGGGCGAAAACACCATCGAGACGACCAAGGAAGTCGATAAGATTCTCGGCATCCTGAAAGACCAATACAGCGATTTTGAGTTCAGCTTCATCTACCGCGATGCCGACTTTGTGGCCGAGAGCTTCAAGGGCATGCAGGATTCGCTGCTCTACGGTTCGGCCCTGGCCTTTGTGGTGCTGTTCTTCTTCCTCATGGATTGGCGCAGCCCCATCGTCGTGGGCCTGGCGATTCCGGTGTCCATCATGGCCACCTTCGCCTTCCTCTATTTTGCCGACGTGGGCCTGAACCTGATGTCACTCGGTGGGCTTTCACTGGCGGCGGGCATGTTGGTCGACAACTCCATCGTGGTGCTCGAGAACATCAATCGGCACCTGAAGCTGGCCCGCGGCACAGGCAAGGCCATCAGTGATGTTTGCGCCACGGCAGCCGCCGAAGTCGCTTCACCGGTGATTGCGGCCACGTTGACGACAGTGGCTGTGTTCTTCCCCGTGATCTACGTGCCGGGCATTGCTGGCGAGTTCTTCCGGGATCAAGCCATGACCGTGACGATTTCGTTGCTGGTCTCTGTCTTTGCAGCCCTGTTGCTGCAGCCCATGCTGTCGGCCCACATTCTCAAGGCGCCCAAAGACAAACCGGCGGCGCTTTTCATACCCTTCGAAAACATGTTCCAGGGATTGATGAACCGGTACCACGCCCTGCTCGAGCGGGTCATGGAACACAAAGTGGTTTTCCTGGTGGCGGTTTTGATCGCCATGGGCGCCGGTGGCTTTTTCAGCAGCCAGATGCGCCTCAGTTTCATGCCTGACCGCACCCGCGGCGATTTTACTCTGGCCATGGAATTGCCGGCCGGCACGCCCCTGGAAATGACCGACGAATTGGCGGGCAACCTGGCCGCCGCAGTCGCCCCCATGGACGAAGTCGAAACCGTCTACACCCAAGTTGGCATCACGGAAAAGACCCTGGCCAGTTTGAAGGAATACAGCGCCGCCAATACGGCTCGCATCCGGGTCATGCTGCGCCCCTCACGGGAAGGCCGAGCTGATTTGAAGCGGGTCAAAGATCGCCTGCAACCGCTGCTCGATGGCATCGAGGGCGGCGTCTTCGTGTACAGCGAAGAAGGCGTGGGCCTGCGTGAGATCCTTGCCAGTGGGGAATCGGCCTTCACGTTAGGCATCGTGGCCGAAAAGAGCGACGAGGCCCGCACCACCGCTGAAGACCTTGTGCCCCAGTTGCGGGACATTGCCGGGCTGGAAGATGTCGAGATGGACCGGGTGCTGGGCAATCCCACAGTCGAGGTGACCATCGATCGCGAAAAAGCCCTGCGCTTTGGCCTGGAGCCCGACACCCTGGCCCGTGAGATGCGCAACCGCATCCAGGGCACCGTGGCGACAACCTACAATGAGATCGAACAGCGCATCGACATTGCGGTGCGCCTGCCCCTGGACCAACGTTATGACCTGCCTACGGTACTGGCTTCGCCGGTGGCTGTCGGAGAAGGCAAGACCGTCCCCCTGGGGTCGTTCGTGGTGCAGACCACCGGCACGCCCGTGCGTGAAATCGTGCGGCGGGATCAACGCCGGCAGATCACCATCGCCGGCGACGTGAACGAACGCAGCATGGCCGATGTGTGGCGCGACGTGGACGCCTTGCTGGACCGCCTGAACGTGAGTGAAGGTGTGGCCTTTGTCACTGGCGGCGAGCAGGAAGAAATCAACAGCAGCTTCCGGGATCTCGGCTTTGCCCTGCTGCTCAGCGCCTTGCTGGTGTACATGATATTGGCGGCCCAGTTCGAAAGCTTCCTGGACCCGCTGATCATCTCGGCCGTATTGCCTGTGGGCATCACCGGTGGCCTTATCACCCTGTTCATCACCGGACAAACGCTGAATATCATTTCATTGATCGGCATGATAGCCCTCTTGGGCATCGCGGTGAATGACGCCATCGTGAAAGTGGCGACCATCCGGCGGTTGCGTGAAGGTGGACTGGGCGGTCGCGAGGCCATCCTGAAGGCCAGCACGTTGCGCTTCCGCCCCATCTTGATGACGACGGTGACCACGGTCTTGGCCATGATCCCCATGGGTCTGGGCCTGGGCACCGGCGAACAGATGCAGCGGCCTCTGGCCATCACCATCATCGGCGGTTTGACCATCGCCACGTTGCTGACGCTGTTCCTCACGCCGGTCGTCTACGAGATGCTGCACCGGGCCACGGACAAGGAGTACTAGACGATGATCCGTTTCGCCGTAGACCACCCCGTCGCCACCTGGATGCTTTTTGCGGCCCTGATGGTCACCGGCGTGTACGCCCTGCCCAAGTTGAACATCGAGGCGATGCCTGAGACTGAGCTGCCCGAGCTGTCCATCGTCACCAGTTGGAACGGGGCCTCCCCCAGTGCGATCCAACGGTCGGTGACCTTACCCATTGAAGAAGCGGTTGCCGGTTGTCATGGGGTCGAGGATCTGGATAGCCAGTCCCGGCATGGGCAGTCCACGGTCACCGCCAAATTCAAACGCGGCACGGATATGGAATTTGCGCGTTTGGAATTGTCGGAGCGCCTGGGATCGGTGCGGCGCAACCTGCCGGCTCAGGCCAGTCAGCCTTTCATCCGGCCCTATGTGCCCGAAGAATTGCGCACCGAAGAGTTCTTCTCGGTCAGCCTGATCTCAGCCTTGTCCATGAACGACCTGCGTGACCGCGCCGAAACCTGGATCGTGCCCCGCTTTCTTTCCATTCCCGGAGTGGCTGATGCCGAGTTGCGCGGCGGCGCGCGCCCCCTGGTGCGGGTCCTGCTGGACCTCGAGTTGATGGAGCGTTACGGCCTGACCGCCGACGGCATCGTGGCCCGCCTCGATGCCCTGGACGACATCACGCCCGCAGGACCAGTGCGGCGCAGCGGACGCGAATTGACCGTCACGGTGCAGGATGAGATCTCTCTCGACCAGCTGGAAGACACGGTATTGCGGACCATCGGCGGCCAACCGGTATTGCTCAGCCACGTGGCGACCGTCAAGGCCGACTACGAAGACATCGCCTACTACAGCCGCATCGGCGGCGAAAATGTGATTACGCTGTTGGTGACCAAACGCAGCGGTCAGAATTCGATCTCCGTCAGCCGGCGCCTGCGCGAAGAGCTGCCCCTGATTGAATCTGAAGCGCCCTTTGCCGTCACCTTTGAGGTCGACCAGGATGAAGGCGAAGACCTGGAAGACAAGCTCGAGGAACTGGTCACACGTCATCCTGGGCCTGCTGTTCATCATGCTCGCCATTGCCCTGAAGCAGATCCGGCTGACGGCCATCGTGATCTTCTCGATCATCCTGGCCATCGTCATTTGCCTGTCGATGTTCTACTTCTTCGGCGTCTCGGTGAATTTCATCACGATCAGCGGGTTGACCGTCTGTTTCGGCATGTTGCTGGACAACAGCATCTTGGTGCTTGATGCCATTCACCGTCGCCTCTCGGGCAGCTACAAAGGCGATACCCGCCAGGCCCTGATCCGTGGCACCCGCGAAGTCGCCTTCCCCATCATCGCCACCACGCTGACGACGGTGGTGGCCTTTCTCTCGTTCATCTTCATGACCGATCGCCTGTCGCTGTTTTACGTGCCGCTGGCCGTCAGTGTGGGCATCGCCATGTTGGCCTCAATTTTTGTGGCATTTGCCTGGATTCCCGTGGCCCTGAAAGGCCCGGCGGAAAAAGAAATGCGTTCGACCAAAGCGGCCGATGATGAATTTGCCCTCAACGGCTG
>JADGEP010000121.1 GCA_016744275.1 Candidatus Krumholzibacteriia bacterium
AAAGCCGGTCCAACGACAGGGAGGTGCGCACAACATAAGGATGGTCCGAATTGGGGACGCTGAGGGCGACATACATGCGTTGGTGATCGAGCGTGGGGCTGTAGCGAGTGCTGCGTCCGACATTTCCGGCCATGGCGGCAACGATCTCAGGCCTGCCGGCGTGATTGTCCATCAGTTTCGGGTCTTCCTGGGAATCACCGACCACCAGGCCATCGGCCAAAATGACCGTGACGCGTGTGCCACTGCGCTTGCCCAGGTCATTGCACAGCGATTGCACTTCGTCGTAGCTGCCGGTATCGATCAAAACGGCAAACCGGTCCATGGTGACGGAGGCCAGTCGCTCCAATTCATGAGCGGTGCGCTCGAGAAAGAAGCCTCGCAGGGCGCGTCCCGAAAATCCCGTCACCAGGACCAGTGTGGTGATCAAGGTCAATACGATCGGGGGAAAAAATGTGCCCATGAGGCTTCCGCGGCGCATCATTTTGGCCCGTCCGCCAATTCATTTTCGCCTGCGTCCGCATCCGAGTCCGCATCCGCATTCGCATCCGGGTCGGTGTCCACACCGGTGCCATCGTCCATCTTGTAGCCGATTCCCCGCACCGTCTGCACCATGCGCCCGCCAGCACCCAATTTGCGTCGCAGGGCAGCGACCTGCACGTCCACGGCTCGGCCGGTGACCGGATAGTCATCGCCATGGACGGCTTTGACGATCTGCCCTCGGGTGAAAACCCATCCGGGCCGGGAGGCAAGAAAACTGAGGATGCGGAACTCGGTGCGGGTCAATTCCACCGGGAGGCCATCGACGGTGACTTCAAATCGGCCCGGATGAATATGAAGCGGCCCCTGGGTCAGGGGCTCGTCATCATTGCGCCGTTTGGCGGCGCCACGCCTGAGCACGGCTTTCACCCGTGCCAGGAGAACTTTCGGCCGAAAGGGCTTGGTGACATAGTCATCGGCGCCGGCGTCAAAGCCCGCGATGATGTCCTCTTCCTCGCCCTTGGCCGTGAGCATGATAACCGGAATACCGGCTGTAGCGGGGTCTGCCTTCAAGCGGCGGCAAACATCAAGTCCGCCGAGGCCGGGCAACATGAGGTCCAACAGGACGAGCTGTGGCTTCGATTCCCGGGTTGCCTGCAAGCCTTCTTCGCCGGAACCGACACTGGTCGCGACATAGTCGTGACGCTGGAGGTTGTATTCCAGAAGTTCGGCGATGTCTTCTTCGTCTTCGACGATCAGAATGTTTTCTCCGGACATTGTTTTCGCCTTTTCAACAAAGTCTTTGACCGTTCTCAGGATGCATCATTGGCAGTACGGTCGGTCCGGCGTGAAGATTTCGCAAGTTAGGATCTTGTAAACGCATCCCCTCTGAATCCGCAGAATAGCCTAACAAAACAGACTTTTACATGATTTTTACATGGGGCTTTCATTGAGCTTACAATGCCCTACTAACCTTTCGCTCAAGCTGCGGGTCCAATAGTTGGTCTCGCGAACAGAAATCATTGAGCAAAGGATGAATTCATGAACCGCACGAACCCCGTCAATATGTGGTTGGCCGTGCTGGCCATCACGTTGACCTGCGTGTCCGTTGCCGCGGCCGGTGTGTCTGTGGATCCCAATCTGACGCAGTATGAGAAGACCGGTGAAGTCGCCGGCAACCTGAAGAGCATCGGCTCCGATACGATGAACAACATGATGGCTCTCTGGTCCGAGGCGTTCCGCAGGTACCACCCAGAGGTTAAGGTCGAAGTCGAAGGCAAGGGCAGTTCGACCGCCCCGCCGGCCCTGATCGCCGGTACCAGCAACTTCGGCCCGATGAGCCGCAAGATGAAGAGCAAGGAAGTCGACGCGTTCGAATTGCAATTCGGTTACAAGCCGGTGCAGCTGCGCACGAGCATCGACATGCTCGCCGTATATGTGCACAAGGACAACCCCATCAAGGGTCTGACCTTGCAGCAAGTCGATGCGATGTTTGCCAAGACCCGCAAGGGTGGCTACGGCAAGGACATCGTCACCTGGGGCGATCTGGGCCTGACCGGCGAATGGGCCGACAAGCCGATCAGTCTTTACGGCCGCAACAGCGCCTCCGGCACCTATGGCTACTTCAAGAAGCACGCCTTGTTCAAGGGCGACTACAAGGACTCGGTCAAGGAACAGCCGGGCAGCAGCTCGGTCGTGCAGGGCGTGGCCTCGGACAAGTACGGCATCGGTTACTCCGGTATCGGCTACAAAACGAGCGACGTGCGGGCCGTGCCGCTGTCCAACGAGACCACCAGCAATCCCGAGTACATGGACGCCATCGCGGACAACGCCTATTCCGGCGACTACCCCTTGGCACGCTTTCTGTACTTGACGGTGAACTACAAGCCCGGCACCAAGCTGGACAGCCTGCGCGGTGAGTTCGTGCGCTTCGTCTTCAGCCGTGATGGACAGGAAGCCGTGGTGAAGGATGGCTACCTGCCGGTGCCGGCGACCGTCTGTGCCGAAGAGCTTCGTTCGGTCGGCATGGCGCCGAGCTTCTAGGGAAGACCCAAAGCCATGAGCAAAACCACCACACCTGGAAAATCCGGCTCATTCACCGGACGCCGATACAGCCGCAAGCCCAGACGCAGCGTGCTGTGGGTCGATGCCCTTGCCACACGATTGATCGCCTTGAGCGGTATTGGCAGCATCGTCGCGGTGTCCCTGGTCGGATTATTCCTGGCGTGGGTGGTGTTGCCTCTGTTTTTGCCGACGGAAATATCGAAAAAACTGGGCATGCCGGTTTCAGGAGTTCAATCCGAATCCGGCACCCCCATGACTGTACCGGTGGCTTCGGCCATCGACAACTATGGCCTGATGGTCTGGGAAATGCGGACCAACGGCGAGATCGCGGTCCAGGCTCTCGATGGCGGCGCCATTCTCGAACGGATTCAGGTCGGCGGAGGAATCGTGCCGACAGCCTGGGCCTTTGGCGTCGACACCGGCCCGGTGGCCTTCGGGTACGCCGATGGGCGGGTACAGACAGGTGAAATGAAATGGGAAACCCGGTTTCTGGCAGACGCCGAAGTTCCGGCGGCGGCATTGGCCTTGGAAGTGGGCGAGACGCACATCTGGGAAAGCGGGCTTCTGGTGCGCACGCCCGAAGGGCAGTTGCGCCACCAACGGCTGGGTTTGGAATTGGCCGACCATATCGCACTGGGCGATTCGGCGATTGAGTTGCTGGATTTGGCGGTCACGCCTTCTGGCTTGGTTTTGGCGGCCATCGATGCGGACTTGAAGTTTCACCACCGCCGCCTGACGATGAAAACCAACATGCTCACGGGGAAAGTGAGAGTGCGGGCCCGAGGTGGGGACACGTCATTGCCGGGACTTGGCGTCAATTCCCGCCCGGCGTTCAGCTTCCTGGGCCTCGATGAGACCGGC
The DNA here is from genome assembly GCA_016744275.1 of Candidatus Krumholzibacteriia bacterium. Classification (GTDB taxonomy): domain Bacteria; phylum Krumholzibacteriota; class Krumholzibacteriia; order LZORAL124-64-63; family LZORAL124-64-63; genus JAGRNP01. Next base: position 3,403 of record JADGEP010000121.1, read on the forward strand.
AACCTGGCTCTACTTTTGCGTACGGACGGTTCGATGGTCCGTCTGCGCAACCAAGACAGCGAGTTTGTTGTTTCCGGACGACAAGACCTGGTGCCTAACCCGACGGCACAGGTGTCGTCGGTGACGTACTTGAATGGGCGCACTTCGCTGCTGGTGGGCGATAGCGAAGGGTCGGTCGTGGTGTGGTTCCCGGCCCGTGCCGCACAAGGCCAAGAGCCGGTGCTCCAACCAGGCCATGTGCTTGAGCCCGGCCCGGCGGCGGTGACAGCCCTGACTGCTTCGGCGCGGTCGCGCATGTTGGCCGCAGGCTATGCCGACGGCACCGTGCGGGTTTTTAACGCGACCAATGAGCGGTTGTTGGGCGAAGATCGCCTGGATGGCAACGTGATCGATCGGCTGAGCATCGCGCCCCGAGAAGATCTGTTATTGGTGACTGGGGCAAAAGAGGCCGGCCTGTGGAATATAGACGCCCCTTATGGCGAGTTCAGCATGGGCGCATTGGTGCGACCGGTCTGGTACGAAGGCTACCCTGAACCGACCCTTGTCTGGCAATCGTCTGCGGCTTCGGATTCATTCGAACCCAAATTGAGTTTGATGCCGCTGATTTTTGGCACCCTCAAGGCCACCTTCTATTCGCTACTGTTCGGATTGCCACTGGCTCTTTTGGCGGCTATTTTCACCAGCGAGTTTTTGCCCCGAGGCACGCGCGCACGGGTCAAACCGGTCATCGAGATCATGGCCAGTTTGCCCAGTGTCGTCTTGGGTTTTCTGGCCGCGTTGGTGGTGGCTCCCTGGGTGGAGCACGTGGTGGTCGAGGTTGTGGCGGTGCTCTTCGTGGCACCATTTGGCGTGATGCTGGGGGCCCACTTGTGGCAACTGTTGCCGCGGGAACTGGCCGCCCGCCTGGAAGCGATACGCCCCCTTGCGGTATTGGTCTCGTTGGTGATCGGCGGCTTTGTCGGTTGGCACCTGGCTCCTGCGCTGACCCAATTGGCCTTCGCCGGCGACTTCAAGGCTTGGCTGGATGGCCGCGTCGGCACCGGGCTCAGTGGTTGGTTCGTGCTGTTGATCGTGCCGGCGTCGCTGGCGGTGGGCTGGCTCAACGTCCAGCATGGAGAAGGCCTCATTCGCACTCGTGGCCTGGGCTGGAGTCCGTTGGCCCTGGCGATTCTGGACCTGGTGCGGTTCCTGATCGCCACGGTGGTGGCCATTGGTCTGGCTCTTTTTGTGGGCTGGCTCCTGAATGCATCAGGTTGGGACCCCCGCGGTTCGATCTTCGACACCTACGTGCAGCGCAACGCCCTGGTGGTGGGTATTGCCATGGGCTTCGCGGTGATTCCCCTGATCTACACCATAAGCGAAGATGCCTTGGTTTCGGTGCCGGACCACTTGCGAGCCGCCAGCCTGGGCGCCGGCGCCACGCCTTGGCAAACGGCCGTGCGGGTCGTGGTGCCACCGGCGATGAGCGGGCTGTTCTCGGCAGCCATGATCGGTCTTGGGCGAGCTGTGGGTGAGACGATGATCGTGCTGATGGCCGCGGGCAATACTCCCATCATGGATATGAACATTTTTAACGGGTTCCGCACCTTGTCCGCGAATCTGGCGGTGGAGTTGCCCGAAGCGGTGCAGAACAGCACCCACTATCGCACGCTTTTTCTGGCGGCATTGACGCTGTTTCTCATGACATTCGTGCTCAACACGGTTGCCGAAGCGGTGCGCCTGCACTTCCGGAGAAAGACGAGTCGGCTGTGAGCAGGAAAACTGTGGCAAACCTAAACTCTCTGGGATATTCCCGGCCTGCCGCTTCCATGCTGGCCCGTGGGGAACCGATGGTCTGGTTGACCGGAGCCGGCCTGGTGGTGGGGCTGTTGATGGTGGTCTCCCTGGTGGCTTTCGTATTCTTGCGCGGAGCCGTGACGTTTTGGCCGGCAACCGTGCTGCGGGCCGAGCTGACGTCGGGAATCGTCGCGCAGGGCGAGGTCACCAGAACGGAATCTTTCACGCCCGATGCTTCTTTCCTTTCGGCCTTGAACGCGGCGGACCGCGACCGAGCCGAGCAAGAGATCAAACATGGCCATGGTGAGCTGAAACGGCGCCTGGTGCGGATCGGGAATTTTGAAATCACGGGCGAGCATTTCATGTGGGTGGAGGATTTCCGCATCGCTCCAGGAGGGGAAAAGTACCCCGAATGGTTGGTGGTGCTGGAACGGATGTCCTGGGGCAGATTCTACGGCACGCCGGTGGCCTATCTGGCCAATGGCGAAGTGGTGGCAGACGGCCCGGCCGCTGCGTGGGCCGCCTTCGAGGCCGGTGATCGTGGCGAACATGCAGCTGAAGGGCTGGTCTTGCGCCTCGTTACTTCCGGTGGGCAACTGAGCGACATCGAGGTGTCGGAAATCGTGCGCGGGTACCGCGGCAATGACTTGGATTGGGCGGACAAGCTGAGCCTATACGTGTCCCGTTGGCACGAATATCTCACTGCAGAGCCTCGGGAAGCCAATAGCGAAGGTGGCGTTTTTCCGGCCATTTTCGGCACCATCGTCATGACTTTGGGCATGACCATCCTGGTGGTGCCTTTTGGAGTCATGGCGGCATTGTACCTGCGCGAATACGCGCGGCAAGGTTGGCTGACCAGCGTGGTGCGCATCTCGATCAACAATCTGGCCGGTGTGCCCAGCATCGTTTTTGGTGTGTTTGGCATGGGGTTCTTCAGCTACCTGGTGGGTGGCAGCATTGACGCGATTTTCTTTGCCGACAAATTGCCCAATCCGACTTTTGGCACCGGTGGCATCATGTGGGCCTCGCTGACTTTGGCTTTGCTGACTTTGCCGGTGGTAATCGTGGCGACCGAAGAGGCCTTGGCTGCGGTGCCGTCTTCCATGCGAGAAGGTTCTTTTGCCTGCGGAGCAACCAAGTGGCAAACGATCCAACGGGTGGTTCTGCCGCGAGCGTTGCCTGGGATCATGACCGGCGCCATTCTGGCCATGGCCAGAGGTGCTGGTGAAGTGGCGCCTTTGATGTTGGTCGGAGCCGTAAAATTGGCGCCCGAACTGCCGCTGGACATGACCTTCCCGTTCTTTCACCCCGAACGCAGCTTCATGCATCTGGGCTTTCATATTTACGATCTGGGTTTCCAGAGCCAGAATTCGGAAGCTGCCAAGCCCATGGTATTTACCACGACCATGCTCCTGATGGGCATCGTCCTTTTTCTGAACGCGGCGGCCATCTGGTTGCGCTCCCGCCTGACCCGCAAATTCAGCGGCTCGAAATTCTAGAGAGGTTGACATGGAAGAATTGCAAGCTCCTCCCGCAATGGATCGGTTGAGCGCCCTGGCTGCAGGCACGGTCGTGCCGGCGGAAATCCATCCTGAATTGCAGGATGAGGAGATGATCCTGGAAGTGGCGGACTTCAATCTGTCTTACGGCTCGAAACAGGTTCTGTTTGATGTGAATCTGCCCGTGCCCCGCGGCAAGGTGACGGCATTGATCGGCCCGTCGGGATGTGGCAAGAGCACGTTGTTGCGCTCGGTCAACCGGATGAACGACCTGATCGACAATGTGACCATCACCGGAGACATGTCCCTGGGCGGCGACACTGTGTACGGCCGGGGCGTGGACGTGATCGAATTGCGCCGTCGCATGGGCATGGTCTTTCAGAAGTCGAATCCGTTTCCCATGAGCATCCGGGACAACGTGACGTACGCCTTGCAGATCAATGGCGAACGCAACCGGGCGGTGTTGAATGAGGTCTGCGAAACGGCCCTCCGCGGAGCGGCGCTGTGGGACGAAGTCCATGACCGCCTGGACGAAAGCGCTCTGGGTATGAGCGGAGGCCAGCAACAACGGCTGTGCATCGCCCGGGCCATCGCCGCCGAGCCTGAAGTCCTGCTGATGGATGAGCCGTGCAGCGCCCTGGATCCCATCGCGACCACGCGTGTGGAAGAGTTGATTTTGAAATTGAGAGGCGACTACACTGTGCTCATTGTGACCCACAATATGCAGCAGGCATCGCGGGTCAGCGACTACACAGCCTTCATGTATTTGGGACAGGTTGTGGAATATGGACCAACGGCAAAACTCTTTACCAACCCGCTCTTGAAAGAGACGGAAGACTATATAACGGGCCGATTTGGATAACTCACAATCAACAAGCAAGTTGCAAAGATATACCGTAATAGTGTGTTTTAAGTTATTTGTTCAGAGCAAGTTGACCCCCTCTTTTATTTTTGATTTTCAGCTGTTGATAAATTAACCTTGAAGAAAATGGCGGCACTGTTGAATCGTTCAACGGTTTGGCGGGTCGCCAGAGATCGGGCCGAACGGCGTTGTGGTAACTGCTCTTGGGCAGTGTGGGGTCGGGAAAGTGTGAACAGCCTGTTTCACCGGGCGGCCCGTATCCATCCTTGTTCGTCCGAATCTGATGCAGTGATTCGCGCGGATCAGGGAGCCACCTTCGAAAATGGCAACCTCCGTAGCCCGCTCGCTTGGGTTGCGCAGAAGGGATCACGTGTAATGCGACATCTGCAAGGGCGATTCAGCCTGAGTCTCCTCTTTCTTCTTCTGATTGCATCGACGGGCATGGCCGGGGATATCCCGGATGAAATCTGTGCCGACTGTCATCACGGCACTGGTGGAGAACCTGCTGAAGTTTCTCACCTGACACTGGCCGGCAGCATGCATGAAGATCTCAGTTGCACCGAGTGCCACACCGGCATCACGGCGGTCCCTCATTCCCAGACCTTGGCCAAGCCCGATTGCGGCGAATGCCACGATGATGCCGTGCATGATTACAAGCAGCATGGCCGCGGCATCGTAGGCATCAACGAGGCTGTGCCCGATTGCCAGGACTGCCACGGCAGCCACCAGATTCTCAACCATCTGGACCCCAAGTCGGCGGTGCATCCGTCGAACCTGCCGGCAACCTGTGGCGCCTGCCATGAGGATCAGGATTTCATCGCCGGGCAAGACATCCGGTTCAAGCATCCCGTGGAAGTCTACGAAAACGGTGTGCATGGCAAGACCACCGCCGGTGGCGATGACGTTGCCGCGTCGTGCAACGATTGCCACGGCACCGGGGGCAGCGGTCACGCGATTTTGCCACCCGGGCATGTCGAGTCGACGATAAACTTCTTCAACATTTCGGCGACTTGTGGGCAGTGCCACGGCACTCTGCAGAAAGAATACGAAGACGGTATTCACGGTGAATTGGTGGCCCGTGGTGACGTTTCGTCGCCCACGTGCACCCATTGCCACGGAGAGCACGGCATCCTGGAAGCCGACGACCCCCGTTCGCCGGTCAGCGCGGTGCGTGTGGCCGAAGCGACCTGTACGCCGTGTCACAACTCGGCTGCTTTGAACGAGCGTTACGATGTGCCTTCGGGCGAGATGCAATCCTATGTTGATTCGTACCATGGCTTGAAAAGCCAGTCTGGTGACAACACCGTAGCGAACTGTTCTTCCTGCCACGGTGCTCACAAGATCCTGGTTGCGACCAATCCCGAATCGTCCATTGCCCCGGCAAACCTGGTGGTCACCTGCGGTGCTTGCCATACGGGCATGTCGGCCGAGAAAGCCTCCCAGACTCGCATTCATGAATCCGGCCCGGTTGAAAAAACGGGTTGGGCCTACTGGGTCACCATCATCTACAAGCTGCTGATTTTCGGTGTGATTGGTGGCATGGCGGCCTACTGCCTGATGGATTACCTGCGCCAGGTGCGCAACGTGATGCGCAAAAAGCAAGTGCGCCGCATGGAGGCCGACGAGGTCCTGCAGCACGCTCTGTTGGCCATCTCGTTCACTGTCCTGGTCGTCACCGGATTCAGCCTGCGTTTCTACGACGCCTGGTGGGCCAAGATGATCTTCGGTCACGAAGGTGGCGCGGCGACCCGTGGCCTGATCCATCGTGGTGGAGCGGTCGTGATGATCATCGGCGCCTTCTGGCACATGGGCTATATGCTGACCGCCAAGGGCCGGATTTTCATCAAGGACATCGCGCCCAATTGGTTGGATGCCAAGCAACTCTGGGGCATGGTGCTGTACAACCTGGGCAAGACCGACAAGCACCCTCAGATGCGCCGTTTCTCCTTCTTTGAGAAGGCTGAATACTGGGCCCTGATCTGGGGAACGGTGGTCATGGTTCTGACCGGCTTCGCCATGTGGTACGAGAAGTACCTGATCATGTGGATGGGCAAAGAAATGTTCGAAGTCATGATCGTGGTTCACTACTACGAGGCATGGCTGGCGTTCCTGGCCATCCTCATCTGGCACATGTACGCGACGATCTTCAATCCCAAGGTCTACCC
>JADGEP010000122.1:0-3183 GCA_016744275.1 Candidatus Krumholzibacteriia bacterium
GTCCGGATTTCTTGACAGGAAGCGGAACTGGGCTTAATCTGCATTACGAAAACAATTTTCATTTTCGATGCAAAGAGGTCCCCAATGCCGCTCAACGAACACGACAATGACCAGGTGGATGAATCTTTTGTCAAAGAGAAGGAAGCGGCGTTCGCTGACTTCATCCAGCGCAAAGGCCTGAAGACCACCCGGCAGAGAAATACAATCATATCCACGTTCTTCCGCCTGCGCGGTCACATCAGCGTGGAAGAGTTGCTGAACGAAGTGAAAAAGGCGAATCCCAGAATCGGATACGCCACGGTTTACCGGACCCTTCACCTGTTGGTGGAGAGCAACCTTGTTGAAGAACGGCGCTTTGGCGATGGGCTGGCCCGCTATGAAGGCCACTCCGATGTCGAGCACCATGACCATATGATCTGCCTCGAGTGCGGTATGATTTCCGAGTTCTACAACCCCCGGTTGGAGGCGCTGCAGGAGAAACTGGCCGAGGAGAACAACTTCGCCATCTACCGCCATCGTCTGGAACTGTACGGTGCCTGCAAGGACACGGAAGCCTGTGCGCAACGCAAGAACAAGAAAGCCGCTGAAGCACAGGGTGCCTGAAGGCAACCCGGTCCCTGAGTTGGCCCCTGCCGATTCGCCAGCTTGGCTCACGATTAAAATCGACCGAGCTGCACTGATGCACAATGTTGGCGTTTTTCGCCATCTGGTGGAACAACCCACACGGGTACTGGCCGTGGTCAAGGCAAACGCCTATGGCCACGGTCTTCTTATTGCCGCGGAGGCCTTCCTGGCCGGTGGTGCCGACTTGTTGGGGGTTCACAGCTGGGCCGAAGCGCAGGCCCTGCGCGCTGGCGGCATTGTGGCGCCGGTGATAGTCCTGGGGCCTGTAACGGGCGCTGAGGCCGTGGCCGCAGCGGTAGCCGGGGTCGAGATCACTTTGCCCGGAATGGATTTGGTTCGAGAGATCACAGCAGCGCTGGGCGAGCATTCCGTGCGGGCCCACCTGAAAGTCGATACGGGGGTGAATCGCCAGGGCATCCGGTTGCAGGAATGGCCGGCGGTTCGGGAACTGCTGAAGGAGTGCCCTCAACTGGAACTGGTGGGTTTGGCGAGCCATTTTGCGGACATCGAAGACACCACCGACCACGGGTTTGCAGAGCAGCAGATGGCCCACTTCGAAGAATTTGCGAGCATGTTGGCGGGCGATGGTTACCCGGATTTGCAACGCCACATGAGTTGCAGCGCTGCGGCATTGGTCTGGAACCGCACCCACGGTGATATTGCCCGCGTGGGCGTCAGTGCCTACGGCGTGTGGCCCAGTCGCGAGACGCGGGTTTCGGTGCGGCAGCGTGGGCGTCAGGAAGTCTCTTTGCAGTCGGCCATGACTTGGGAAGTGCGCATCTCGCAGGTGCGGGATGTGCCCGCCGGCGAGACGGTAGGTTATGGCCGCGGTTGGAAGGCCATGACCGATTCCCGCGTGGCGGTTTTGCCGTTGGGCTATTCCGACGGTTGGCCACGGGCGCTCGGTGGACGGGCCCACGTTCTGGTGGGCGGATTGCGCGCGCCTTTGATTGGCCGGGTCTGCATGAATCTTTGCATGGTGGATGTGACTCACATCCCGACGACTCAGGCCGGCGATGCGGCGGTTCTTCTGGGCCGTCAGGGCGATGAAATCATCACGCCGGAGATGCTGGCTGACCATCTCAATACCATTGCCTATGAAGTTCTCACCTTGCCCGGACCCACCTGGTCCCGGGTTGTTGCCTGATCATCAGTTTGGAGTAGTGCATGTTTGGTTCGTTGAAGTCTTTTTTCCAGGACAATGTGGCGCCCGCCGGGCAGGACGATGATGTCCACCGCCTGCAAGTGGCCACCTGCGCCCTGTTGCTCGAAGTGGCCTACGCCGATGACGAATATACCGCCGAAGAAGTGGATACCATCATGGTCTTGGTGGGCAAACGTTTTGGCTTGGATAAAGAAGAAACCTCTGACCTGTTGCACGTCGCCGATGAAGAGCGCAAACGCAGCGGCGACCTGTACCAATTTGCCCGGTTGATCAATGACAGTTTCACGCGAGAGCGCAAATTGGCGGTTTTGGAATTGCTCTGGCAGGTGGTCTATAGCGACGGTGTCCTGGAAGCCCATGAAGACGCCTTGATGCACAAGATGAGCACTTTGTTGAGTATCCGGAATGATGAATTGATGGCCTTGAAGATCCGGGTCAAATTAGACAAAGGGCTGTAAGAGCGCCTCGAATGAGGTGTACCGGCGCGGGGGGCGACTGTTCCCTGAGGTACAGTTTTGGCCCGACTGCCCGCCTCATGTGGCGGGCTTTGTCTTTGTAACTCCTTGGAAAATTGAAAGTTGGAATTGTTGCGCTTGTTTGGCACCGCCTCTGCATCAGAGGGCTGGATTCCAATAGCGACCGCAAGGGACAATCAACTCCAATGAGTACGAGGAAAAAATGAAGAACCGCCCGACATTTCAGATCTTCATGCTGGTGGCGGTGTTCGCCCTGACAGGCCTGCTGGCCGGTTGCAGCGACGACTCCACCACGCCCACCAGCGCCACCACCGGTGGCGACGACTACGCCCAGATCGATTTTTCACTGCCCTACGGGGGCTTGACCACCAGCGATGAAGAAGAAGCTTTTGGCGATGACCAGTTGATGCTCATGTCACTGGCTGAAGATGGCGACGATGTGGCAGATCCGGTCGCCGATGATCCTGCAGTGCGCAATCTGCACAACCGCGGGAACCGGGCCTATGACCCGACGGATCCCATGCGCCCTCGTTTCACCTTTGTGCACCTGCGCTGGGGCATGTTGCGCGACATGATGGACTCGGTCGCGATCGAACCGCCTTGCGATGTCAACGAGTGGACCGGTTCGATTCATGTGGATCGTGGTGTGCTGTTGGTGCGCCGTGTGATCCGTTTCGAACGTCCCCAGGATCATATCATCTTCCCCCGCCTGGATCAGCAGACAGTGGGATTGGTTTCCCGCACTGCGTGTGGCTTTGATGGCGTCGTATTGCAAATCCTCGAGCGACCCGAGCAAGTTGCCGATGCTGACAGCAACAGTCTGGATCCGAATCTGCTGCACATCAGTCTGGGCGAGTTCAGCGCCGACATCGCGGTGCGGGATTTGGTCGACATGGCTGAAGTCTATGAAGCGGGATC
>JADGEP010000122.1:3193-9703 GCA_016744275.1 Candidatus Krumholzibacteriia bacterium
GAAATTCGGTGGCCATAACCGGGTTCACCCTGAGCGACGTCTCGGTTTGTCCCAAGGGTTTCCTGAGCGGGCACTACCGCCGCTTGGCTGATGACCGTCCGGACAGCATTCAAGTCGACGACCGGGCCGGCGAACGGTACGGCGTCTTTGCTGGCATGTGGCGCGGGTTGGAAGGCCGCATCAATGGCCACTTGCGCGGCGGCTATGGGGTTGATGAAGAAGGCAATCGCGTCTTCATCGGCAAGTACATTGGTCGGCGTGGGGAATTCCGGGGCTTGATCCGCGGCACCTGGGAGCCGGGCTCTACTGACGACGAGATGGCCAGTTTTCGCGGCCAGTGGGCCAGTGCCGGTGGCCGAGTGGAAGGGCTGCTGGGTGGCGAGACCTTCGCGGTCGAAGGCTCAGCCGGAGGCTTTTTCACCGGACGCTGGACCACCCTGTGTGATGATGAAGCTGAAGATACTCTGCAATAGACTTACTCCAGCGTGACTCGAGTGCCTCCCGGATCAACGTGATCCGGGAGGTTCTACGCACTGGGCAGGTTTGGAGTCTGGGCCGGCAAGTGGATGCGGAAAGTTGTGCCGCCACCGTCAAAGGAATCGAATGTTACCTGGCCACCGAGATACTTTTCTCCCAACAACCGGATGCTGTAGGTGCCGATGCCTCGGCCAGTGCCGTTGGTCGAAAAGGAACGGTTGAAGACTTGCAGTTGAATTTCCGGAGGCATGACTGCTGGATTGTTCACCCAGAAAATGATCTGACCGTCGCGTTGAGCACGTCGTGAAAGAAAGTGCGCTCGAGAATCTTGCGCCGGTTTTCATCGGCGGCGTCCTGGACCGAGAGGATGGAAAAGGAGCGACCGTTGATTTCAATGGGGCTGGCAGTGACCTGCAGGTCGAGGGGCTCGCTTTGAGGGCCGACTTTTAATTGGCAAGTGTCTGTTTTGGCGGTACCGGTCTGAGCCGAGATGATGGCATTGACAGCCCCGCAGGTCCGACATGACTTCGAGGTTCCACAATCGCCAGGCTTTTGCTCAGAATTCACGCAGCCTAACAATTCACCGGGACGCTGGCCGAGGATCTGTTCAATCTGTTCCAATTCGAATATTTTGAGGAGACTGGTGTTTGCGGCTACAATTTGGCGGTTTTCATCGAGTACCGCGACTTGATGTGGCATGGCATTGAGGACGGCACCCAGGGTGGAGTCCTGTTGCAATTGTTCAAATTGGGTAAGAATCTGGCCGTCGTCAGTGCGTTCAGCACTGGCGTGAAGGGTCTCTAAAGTGGCCGCGGACATGCGATTCCCTCGATAAATGAACGGACTATCGTCTGCCCAATGTATCGCCCTACTGAGAGAAATCTTTACTCGTCCTTATTCCACGTGCTCGATAACCACGGCCACGGAACCATCCAATTCGGCCCGCAAATCCGGTTTTTGCACGATTTCAGTTTCGACCTGCTCACGGGGCAGGATCATGCTCTCAGCCAGGTATCCGGCGACCAGTTCGGCACGCGCGGCAGCCAAGGCTTCGGTCTCGGCGGTGACGACGACCCGGATGGGCGAATAGGGGTGGCGCCGGATTTCATCTGTCGAACGGGTCAGCCATTTTTTGCCAGGCGCAGTCAATTCGCTTTCGTCGCGGATGAACAATTCGTCGCCTGTCATCTCGAGAATACGATCACCCTCACTGCGGTAGTCCAGGGCCGGGATGCGGAAGCTGACGCCCGCGTGGTTGTAGGTGTTGGTGCCCTTGTCGGTCTGGCTGAAAACGTAGCTGTAGGGGTATCCGACCTGCATCATGTCGCCGTTTTCACCGCGACCATCCCAGGTCAGTTGATCGGGAGTGCTCTTGCCGCCGCTGAAGACCTTGAAGGGACTGCCGCGGAAGTCGATCACCGTCAGGGACCACGACTTGACCTTGTGCCCTTCGGGGGCACCCGGGAAGAAGGTCGCGACCGGTGTGCGGGCCATCTCGGGCAACCACAGATGAGGCGGTTGTTCACTGACGAGGCGCTCAAGGTTGTTCAGATGCGGTTGCAGGCCGCTGACCGGGCTGACATTCAGGACCTCGCGATCCATGGCGGTGTAGAACGAGTCGACCGCGACGGCATCCAATTCAAAAGTGAAGGTGCCTTTTTCGATTTTCTGGCGCACTTCATTGGTGGCCTCGACGACCATCTCGGGCAACGCTGCCCCGGATTCACCGTCTTCGGTCCAGGTTTGTTCAGTCTCGCTTTGGGCAAAAGCTGCGCCTGAGGCGAGAAGTGCGGCGGTTGCCAAAGCCCATCCGGCCGCTCGTTTGAATTTTTTGAGGTCGCGCATTTTGGGTCCTTTATTTCAAGCGGAAGACGATGGTGATGACGCCCCATTGTTCGACGGCTGCCTGGTCGGCACCGAGGGGGGCAAATACGAATTGCTTGATGGCAGCCATGGCGGCCTGGTTCAAGTCGCGGTGCACGCTGGTCTGGTCGAAGTACATGTTGTCCTTCACGCGGCCATCGGCCTTGACGGTGAAGTGAACGGCCACGACACCTTCCCAGCCCTTCTTTTTGGCTGTGGAAGAATATGTGGCGGCGACACTTTTGAGCACCTTGCGGCCCTGGATCTGGCCGCTGATGGTCATGTTGACGCCCTTGCCGTCGAGCTTGACATCAGTCATGGCTTTTTGGCTGGGTTCGTTGGTGGTCGCCTGGGCCACGATTTGCTGTTGGGCGACGGGCTCGGCGATGCGTTGGCGCCCACTGAGGGATCCGCCGCTGCCGCCATTGCCCGAGCCATAATTCAGGATCGTCTTGCGGCCGGATTTTTTGCCACCACCGCTGCCCGTGGGGCCATCGACGTCCACGACGCCCTTACTGTCAGCCAAGCTTCGGCGCGATCCCGAAGGGGCCAACGCGGCCCCGGATGCCTGGTAGGCCGGCCCACCGGACGAGCGCAGATTTCCACCTGCCGCAAGAGCTTCGGAAGCGTCGGCGATTTGGGCCGAACCGCGGCCGATTTTGGTACTGGCCAAGACATCCTGGCCCACCGCCACGTTGCCTGATTTGTTTTTCAAGCCGGTGGCCTGGGGGGCAAAGGCGTCGGTTGAACGCTTGGAAACATTGGCGGCCGGGGCGGATGCCTCACCGGCCTTGAGGTTTTGCAATGAGCCCTGCAGGCGACTGCTGTCAATGACCTGACGGGTTTTGGGGCGCGGCGCTTTGGCCGCCAATTGGGTCGCGCTGGCCAGGGCCTTGGGCGGGACCTTGACCGCGGCGCTGGGCGTGGCGATATCGTCCTGGGCTGGGGTGGGGCGCTGCGCAGGTTCGGTGCGCACCGGAGCCTGCATGGTAGGCTTGGCCTTCCGCGGTTCAGGCCGGATGGGTTCGGGGCTGACTTCGGCCGGGGCTTTCATGGCGCTGTCGGTATTGACGCCTCGCCCGGGTGGCTCGGGGCGCATCCGGGGCTTTTCCTTGAGCTTGACCTTGGCGGCGACCTCTTCGCCGTATCGGGCTTCGATGTAGGCGATTTCAGCCAGCTCGCCGCCTTCGTTGATGATGGCGGCCTGGCGTCCGGCCAACAAGGCCAGCAACAGCACCAAACCACCGTGCAAGACAAAGCTGGCAGTCATGCCACCCCGGGTGGAGCGGGAACGATCGATGTGTTGGGAAATCATCAGGAGCCCCCCTGATCCTTCTCGCGCGTTGCCAGCGCGATGCGGGTGGCATCCGACGCTTCGACTTCAGCGATCAGGCTTTCCACTTCACCGTAGGGCAAATTGCGATCGGCCTTGACCACGGCGATGGCGCCGGGCAAGTCGGCAAACATGGCGCCGAGATAGGGCTGCACATCACTCAGCAGCAGCTGGTCTTCGCCAACCCAGATTTCGCGATCGATGGTGAAGGTGATTTCGATGTTGTCGGTGTCGTCCACTTCGGCGGTCTGGGCCGTGGGCAGGTCGACGTCGGTTTCCTGTCCGGCCAGGAAGGGCGAGATCATCATCAGGGTCAGGACCACCACCAGAGAGACATTGATGATGGGCACGACCGTGGTGCGGCTCTCGGTTTGGAATGTGCTTTTTCTCTTCACCGTCAACTCCCTATCCGGTTCAACATGGCCAGCGATTCGGCGCCACTGGCCTTGGCGATATCAAGAACTTCGACCACGAGGCCAAGCACGACCGCGTCGTCGGGGGCAATGACGACTGTCTTGTCAGAGCGTCCGGCCAGTTCGGCGGACAGAACGCTCTCCAGGGATTCCACTGCCACGACGTCACCGTTGAGAGTGATTCCAGTCGGCAGGACTTCAATGGTCAGCAAGTCTTCATCGGGCGCTTCGGTCGGCGTGACGATGGAGGACTCGGCGCCGGCTTCGGCCTGATTGACCTGAAAGCCGTTCCACATCATGGCCGGCATGGTGATCATGAAGACGACGATGAGGGTCGTGGTCACATCGGCCAGAGGCGTGATGTTGGCTTCGTTTTGTCCCCCGATGCCAGCGCGTTTGTTCCGCAATGCCATGTTCTTAGCCTCGTTCTGTTTAGCTCAGGACCGATTCGAGGGTTTCTTCGAAATGCGCCACTTCTTGGTTGGCTGCCGCGTTGGCCGCCGGCCGGCTCTGAGTCGCGGACTTGCGGGCCTGCTGGTGGTGCAGATTCCAGATCGTGAAGAAAGACTCACGCGCATCTTCCAGATGAGCGGTGCGGGTGCGGATCTGGCGCACAAAGTAGTTGAAGGCCACCGTGGCGATGACGGCCACGACGATGCCCGCCGCGGTGGTCATCAGGGCTTCGGAGACACCCATGGCCACAACGGCGCCGCCGCCGCTGCCGGTGCGCGCGATGGCGGCAAAGGCCCGGATGATACCGACCACAGTACCGAACAGACCGAGCAAGGGGGCGATGTTGCTCATGGTGCCCAGAATGCTGATGTTGCGTTCCATTTCGACCGATTCCAGGTCGATGGCCGTATCGAGGCGTTGTTGCAATTCATCTCGGCTGCGATTCATGTGGGTGACGCCCTGGGCCATGACGCGGGCCACCGGAGTCTTGGCTTGCGTGCAAAAATCCAATGCGCCCTGGGCGTTGCCGCTTTTGACGCGGGCAGCCAGGTCTTTCATGAATTTTTGCGTATCGGTCCGCGAGGTCATGAAGTAGAGCACGCGTTCGATGGTGAAACCGACCGTGACGATGGAGCAGAGTGCCAAGACCACCATCGTTGGTGAGGCGAGAAAAAATCCGACCAATGACATTTCGCCGAACATGGGTGACGTCCCTTTTTTTCACGGCGTCCAAGCCGTGGTCGTTCCAAATGCTGTGCGGTCGGCCTGACAAAGTGCATTTTGCCCGCCCCGCACGGGAATGTTGGCCCCGTTTCCCGATTCAATCGGGTCTGACGAGATACGTTCGTAAATCGCAAGTCATGTGCCATATGTCTAAAAAGGCGAGGGGGTTTTGTTGGGTGGTCGGGGCTTGAGACACTCGCCTGACGCGACAAGGCCAGGTGTTTGGGGACACCTGGCCTTGAGGCTTCGTCATGGTCACGTGGTGGGGGCGCTTGCCTAGCCACCCACCGAGGCAGAGGGTTGTATCAGGGCGATGCGTTCGCGGGCCATGTCGGTCCACTCCGGCTTGCCATTGGTATCGATGATTCGCTGCCAGGCATGGCGGGCCGCAGACCAGTCGCCACGTTCTTCCTGCAGTTCGGCCAGGCGGGCAAGGCTGGCAATGCGGAATGCATCCTGCCGCTCACCCTCGTTGGCTGCCGATTCGTAGGCGGCCAGCGCCAGGTCCACCCGCTCGTTCTTTTCCTGGCACTCGCCCTGGCGGTACCGGACCTCTGCCAGAGGCGCGTCGCCATATTCGAGGGCGTGGTCATAGGCTTCGACGGCCTGCTGATAATCGCCCACTTCTTCCTGATACAGCGTGGCGATCTGGACCCACAGGCCCTGGGAATTCTCGTGTTCCGGGTAGTCGCCCAGGAAGCGCACATAGCCGCCGATGGCCGCGTGCCAATCTTCAACTTCCTGGTAGCAGATCGCCGCGTTGTAGGCCGCCAAAGGCGCGTACTGTCCGGCGGGGAACAGATCGGTGAGCACTTCGTATCCCTGGGCGGCTTCCAGGAAATTGTCTTTCTTGAACAGCACCGTCGCTGCGCGCAAGTAGGCGAGTTCCGTCAGATCGTGTTCCGGATGGGTCACGGTGAAGTTGCGGAAACCGGCCAGAGCCTGGTCCATGGTTTCGTTGCGGTAGTAGCTTTCCGCCAGATAGAAAAGGGCGCCTGGTCCTGACTCGCTGTCGGGGTAGTCCAGGGTCACTTTTTCGAAGGCCTTGGCAGCGGTGTTGAAGTCGCCGGCCGCGAAGGCGTCCTGGCCCTTGTTCCAGTAGATGTCGGCCGCCATGGGGCTGTCCGGATGGCTCTCGAGGTAAGCGCTCATGTCCTTGCCACTGCGGTAATAACAAGACTGAATGCCCAGTTCGGCATCTTCGACGCGCGGGTCCGAAGGGAAGGCGGCAACGAAGGCGCCAAAGGC
>JADGEP010000123.1 GCA_016744275.1 Candidatus Krumholzibacteriia bacterium
CCTCTACACCAAGCGCATTCGTGAGCATTCGGCAAATCTGGCGCCATTTGAGAAGATCAAACGCTTCACCCTGGTGGCGAAGCAGTTCTCCCACCAGACCGGAGAGATCACGCCAACCCTGAAGGTCAAACGCAAGGTTGTCGCGCAAAAGTATCACCAATTGATCGACAGAATGTATACCGAATAGTTGCCTGGAATAGCCGAAGAGCAGCCCTGCCTGATCACAAAAAAACGGCCGGCCCTGAATCAATCATCAGGCCGGCCGCTCTTTTTCAAACCAGATCAGACTAGTACTTGTAGCTCTCCAACTTGAACGGGCCTTCGACCGGCACGTTGATGTAGTCAGCCTGCACCTTGGTCAACTGGGTGATCACGCCGTTGAAGCCGCGCACCATGTCGGCCGCCACTTCTTCGTCCAGCTTCTTGGGCAGGACAGTCAACGTGATGGCATCAGTCTTGGCGTCGGCCCATTTTTTCTCAAAGAGGTACATTTGCGCCAGCACCTGGTTGGCAAACGAGCCGTCCATGATCCGCGAAGGATGGCCGGTGGCGTTGCCCAGGTTGACCAGGCGGCCTTCGGACAGCAACAGGATGTAGTTGTCTTCGTTGCCCTTCTCGCGCACGATGCGGTGGACCTGAGGCTTCACCTCGGACCAGTCGTATTTCTCGCGCATGAAGGCCGTATCGATCTCGTTGTCGAAGTGGCCAATGTTGCAAACCACCGCGCCCGGCTTGATGCTCGCCAGCATGTGCTTGTCGCAAACGTTGGTATTACCGGTGGTCGTCACCAGCAGGTCCAGAGTCGACATCAACGCGGTGTTGATGCCCTCGGCGGTGCCGGTGTTGATGCCGTCATTGTAAGGCGAGACGATTTCATAGCCGTCCATGCAGGCCTGCATGGCGCAGATCGGATCGATCTCGCTGATCTTGACGATCATGCCTTCCTGGCTGAGGCTTTGGGCCGAGCCCTTGCCCACATCGCCATAGCCAACGACCAGGGCTTTCTTGCCGGCCATGAGCATGTCGGTGCCACGCTTGATGGCATCGTTCAGGCTGTGGCGGCAACCGTATTTGTTGTCGTTTTTCGACTTCGTCACCGAGTCATTCACGTTGATGGCGGGCACTTTCAGTTCGCCCGTCTCCAGCATCTCGGCCAGGCGATGCACGCCGGTGGTCGTTTCTTCGGTGATGCCGTGGATGTTCTCGAGGATCTGCGGATACTTTTCGTGGGCCATGGCGGTCAAATCGCCACCATCGTCCAGAATCATGTTCGCATCCCAGACTTCACCATTCTTGAGGATGGTCTGCTCGATGCACCACATACCCTCGTCTTCGGTCTGGCCTTTCCAGGCGTAGACTGCGTGACCGGCGGCAGCCACAGCTGCGGCGGCGTGGTCCTGGGTAGAGAAGATATTGCAGGACGACCAGCGCACTTCGGCGCCCAGATCTACCAGCGTCTCGATCAGCACGGCGGTCTGAATCGTCATGTGGATGCAGCCCAAAATGCGCGCATCTTTCAGAGGTTTGCTAGCGCTGTATTTTTTGCGCAGGGCCATCAGGGCCGGCATTTCCGACTCGGCCAGGGTCATTTCCCGGCGACCAAAATCGGCCAGGCTGATATCTGCGACTTTGAAGTCTTGGACCTTGGAATCGTTCGTCATTCTTTCTCTCCCTGAGATTTTCCGGTTTCCCTCAATCAGTATTCGCTCTTAAATTAGTTCAAGAGCCTCAGATTTCAATGATCAGTTTCAATTTCGGGTGAATCAGCATGAACCTTAGCCTTCGCAAATACGACGCCATTTTGGCCACAGTCCAGTCGATTCCGGCCGGTAAAGTAGCCACATATGGCCAAATCGCCACCCTGGCCGACCTGCCTGGACGGGCCCGTCTGGTGGGCACTGTCCTCAATAAGCTGCCTCAGGACAGTGGCGTGCCCTGGCACCGCGTGGTCAACGCCAAGGGCGAGATCAGCTTTCGCGGCGATGGGGAATCAGTCACGGAACAGGAAATCCTGCTCACCGAAGAAGGTGTTGAACTCAGCCCCCAGGGGCGCATCCGCCTTGGCGAATACCGCTGGGAGCCCTGAACTCGCTGCTCGGCGTCACTTTGAGAGCACCATCCGGCCGTTTTGCTGGCCCTTGGCTGTCTCCAAACGATACAAATAGATTCCGCTCGGCGCCGCCCGCCCGTGGTCGTCCTGGCCCTGCCACGGGATCTGGTGCACTCCCGCTTCCAGTTGGCCGGCAACCAGGCGGGTCACTTCCCGGCCCCGGATGTCGTACACCGTCAGGCGCACATTTTGAGCGGCCGGCAATTCAAAAACGATCTGCGTCGACGGATTGAACGGGTTGGGGTAGTTGCCGTGCAGCACAGGCTGGCTGGGCAATACCGCGTCAAAAACAGGGGTCGCGCCGGTCACCACCGCAGCGGTGGCCATCCAGGGTTCCATGTTGGGGCCGGTCAAGGTGACTTCAACTTCAGTCAGAGTGGCCAGATCAGATTGAATCGGCACGTTGATCACGCCGGAGCCATTAAAATCGACCACACCCAATACCTGGCCAGCGTGAGAAACAGCCGCGGTGCCGACGCCGTTGCTGGTCACCGCAAAACTGTACAGGCCCGTGCCCGCTTCGATGGTCGCCGGAGCGGTGACGATGAATTGCTTGGGCGCTTTGGTGCGCACCATCAACGAGGCGTCGCCAAAGATGATGTTCTGCTCCATCACCTGGGTCGCCACCGGGACCCCCGCGTACTCGTCCAGAACTTTCATCAGGCCGCTGTAGTACAACGCGCCCAGAGTATTGCGCGTGCCGGCGGTGAGCAGGTCCACCACTTCGGCCTGCATCACGGTCGGCGGCGTCCAAGGCGCCAGGCTCGAAGCGGCGATCATGCCCACCGCGCCGGCGGGCGAGTTAGCGGTGCCGGCTCGCAACCAGGCCTCAGCGAAACATTCGTCGCGGGCAAAGTCGCCGTTGTAGCAGGAGACATCGATGATCCAGGGCAGGCGGCCGCCATTGTTCAGTGCCGCGATGTCGCTGGTATTGAACGATACGCTGTCCCAGCTCAGGCCCGAACCATGACCCAGATAATTGATCAGGCTGCGGCCCTCGTTGATGGCCGCGGAAATCGAGCCCGTCGAGGCGCCCAAACCTTGATAGATGCGATCCACGCCCGCGTAGTCCTGGCTCAACAGGTCGGCCCGCAACATGTCGGCCCGCTCGTAATCCGTGGGCACGCCCTCGTCGCTGGCCACGCCGGTGCCGCGGCTGTACCAGGCGGCGTCCGTTCCCATATCTGGGTCGCGTTCGTAGCTGATGAACTTGGCAACCTGGGTTTCCACCTGCGCCAGGCTGGTGGCCGAGATGCGCGAGACGTACAACTCGGGATACAGATCATCGCCCAGAATCATGGCGTAGGGGCTGTCGGCATCTGAGCCATCGTAGGTGCCCACGTTGGCCGGTACTTGATTCTTATCGCCCACCAGCACCAACCAGGTCAGGCCCGCGGTGGTCATATACTTGTCGGCCACCAATTGGCGCAGGCCCGCCGCGGTGCCGTCGGTTTCAGACATCAGCACCAGCTCGGTGGCGATGCCACGGCGCGCCTTCCACTGGCGAAACGGCGCCAGGGCCGGGGCCAAATCGTCGTGACTGATCAGAAGCATCCGCCCCCGGGCGATAGGGGCGGTGTACTTCTGCTGTAAAGATTCATCAGCCACGATGGTATCTTGGGGAAACACCTGAGAGTGCATCTCGCGGAATTCACGGGAGGAAGCCGGCGCCGCCGTCGGCAGGGTGTTTTCCCCACCGGTTCCAGTCGTCACGATTTCCAGAGTGATCGCTTCGGTGATCAGCAGGACTCCCCGTGCGGCATCCCAGCGCACCGGATTCAGGCGCAAATTCACACCACGGCGATCCCCCAAAAGGAAGGGGCGGCTCAACTCAGCGATCCGGGCGGGATAGACTTGGCCCGATTCGTACGCCGGACCAAAACTGCGGGTGAGACTGGCCGGATTCACATTGCGCGACACATGGCCCAAAGAAGGCAGCACCGGTGCCACGGCCAATTCACGTTCCTGAACCGAAACCACCCGCACAACCGGGGTTCCCACCGCCGGTATGTGCAGACTGGTTGTCATGGTGGGCAACTCGGGCGATCCGGCTTCAAGACGCGAAAGCGCTCCCTCGAGCGCCACCACTGTCACCGTTTCACCCGCCAGCGCCGTGTGGGTCAAACCCAACTCCCCCAGCGCATAATCCACCACAATACGGCCAGGGTTTGCACCCGAAACCGTCACGCCATCGGCGGCCGGGGCACTCGCAGAGCCCAATCCCGCCGTCAGCACGGCAATCAATATATATATGTGAAGTTTCACGTGGAATCCGGTCCTTTGTTCCCCCGAACAGACCTGATTGTACCACATTTTTGATATTAAATGCGCACTAATTTGATATTTTATCTAGTTTGGCTCAGAAAACGAAATATCGACCACCTGACGCACTTTAGAGCTCTCCACTTCGAAAAATCCGGCCTTTTCGAAATGGAACATCTGCGCAATCAGGTTCGAGGGAAAAACCTCAATACGGGTATTGAGATCGCGCACATTGGCGTTGAAAAAGCGCCGCGCGGCCTGGATGCGGTCTTCGGTATTGGCCAATTCGTGCTGCAGGGCCAGGTAGTTTTCGTTGGCCTTCAGGTCCGGATACCCCTCAGCCACTGCCAGCAGGCGATCCATGCTCATCACCAGGGCCTTTTCATCCTGGGCCTGGGATTCGGGGCTGCCGGCCGAAGAACGCGCCCGCGCCCGCGCCTCAGTCACATCCTGCAGCACTTCCCGCTCGTGGGACGCGTAGCCTTTGACGGCCTCGACCAGATTAGGAATCAGGTCATAGCGCCGTTTCAACTCGGTGTCGATTCCCGACCATGATTCGCCCACCTGCTGCCGGATTCGCACCAGCGCATTGTAATTCAGCACCACCCAAATGGTGATGACAGCAAGTATGATCACGGGCACCAATATCGGACTCATCGCGCCGGGCCTTTCATCTGCTCGATCACATAGTCGGGAATCAAATCGTACAGGCCCCAGACTTCTGCCAACGCCACTTCATAACTGTCCGGATTGAAATGGCCGGTTTTGGTCACCGCGATTTCCTGAAAGCCAAAAGCAATCTTATAGGCGCCACCGGCCAGCAGGAAGTCCATGGTGCGTTGATGAATCACATCGTAGGCCCATTTGCGGTCATGGGATTTGACGAAAAACTTGCGGCTGAATTCCGCCGATTCGAAATCGATGTCATCCGCCCCAAAGAACTCGCCCACCTTGTCGAACGGCCTTTCGCGACGGATCGTCAGGGGAATGACCGGAAAGGCCGTCTCCAGAATGACAACGCCCACGTTGTGGGTGGTGCGGCTCTTGCCACTGCCCGTCACGTAGGAATAGTCCATCAACCGGATCGGCCGGCCTTTGTATTCGCCGCTGATCACGTTCTTGGCGCTGCGCGAGTGGCCCTTGTCAAAGAACTTCAACCCCGCGTATTGCTGATGCAAATCTCCCACACTGCCCCGGGACAGGCGCCAGCCCTTTTCCGCCACCCAAGCCGCCAGGGCTTCTTTCCGCTGCTTCTCCAGGTACCAGGCAACGGTCCCCACCACGATCAGGGCCAGGATGATGAACGGTATGGGAGACATCGACACTCCTTGGCACGGCTCCCGCAACCGGGTTGGCTTTGCTCTCTATTTCAACCCCCGCAACAGCGAGGAGGGCACTTCGACAGTCATCTCCAGCAAAGCCTGACTCATGGTCTTGCCCTGGGGATCAACCAGCAGTGAGGTCGTACCCCCGCCGCCGAGACTTTGTTCGAGCAGGAAATTCAATCCCTGCAGGTTGTCCAACTCATATCGGGTGACTTTGCCAAAAACCTTACCCTTGAAGAACCGTTTGACCACCGCGCTGGTCAGATGGGCGCAAATCCAGGCGTACACCTTGGGCGAGCGCGCCAAGACGCCGATGTTGCAGGTGTCGCCCTTGTCGCCGCTGCGGGCGTAACACAGGCGGCGCAATTGCACCTCTTTCAAGGCTCCAGCCGGGGCCTTGTAGGCGCCGCGTTTGGCCCTTTTCACATCGCTGCGCACCGGTTCGCCCACTTCGCCGCGCACCGGAAATTCGATTTCACCGAAAGATTCCGCGCCGGCCGTATCCAAAGTCAGCACTTTGGCGGTTACGCCGTCGCGCCGCATCAGCGCCGGCCAATAGGCCACCACCTGCTGCGGCCGCGGGCGCCCTCGGGTGCTGACAGCCATGCCACTGGGCCCCGCCAGAATCAGCGCTGGCAAGGCCTTGCTGAAGTCGTTGATCTTGGCCAGATCGCCGTCGCAAACCCCAAAACGCAAATACACTTCCTGGGGCGAATAGGCGCTCAGGCTGTCCGGCCAGATTGAGCCTGCTCCCACCAATGCCGTGTTGGTCTTGGCAAACTTGTGCCCCACCTTTTTCCAGAAGACCTTCTCCACGGCCGCGGCCTTGGCCGCGACATCCGGCCCGCTGATCAGCACCTCGCCTTCCGCTTTCCAGCCATCTTCGTAGGCCATCGAGACCTTGAACATTTCAGGTGCCGGGCCACCGCGCACGCCACTGACGCGCACGCGGTCAGGGCCATCTTCGGCGACTTTAATGGTGTTGAAGAACGCCACGCCATCGGGCGAAATGTATTGGGCCGGATCGCCCATTTCGTAGACCAGTTGTTCCTTGATCGACTTTTCAAAGATGCGCCCGCCGGTGCGCTTGTGCTTGGTGACGGTGAATTCGCCACTGGGCTCCATCTCGATGATGGGATAGCCCATGTTGTGGAACGACGGCACCTCTTGCCAATCGGTGATGTTGCCGCCCGAGCCCTGGGCCCCGCATTCAATGATGTGACCGGCGACGATACCAGCGGCCATCTTGTCCCAGTCTTCCATATCCCAACCAAATTCATGGATCATCGGCGCCAGGGTGATGCCGGTATCGGTGACGCGTCCGGTGACGATGATTTCACAGCCCGCGCTCAAGGCCGCCACCACCGGTTCCGCACCCAGGTAGACATTGGCGCTGGTCACGCGGTGCATCACGCCCGCAAATTTTTCGCCGGTTTCCATGTTGGTGAATTTTTCGCCGGCCGCTGTCAATTCGTAAAGTCTCTGCGACACATCGTCTCCGTAGACAACGCCCACCTTCAAATCGAAACCCATCTTCTGGGCCAGTTTGACGATTTCACGGCCCAGGCCCACCGGATTGATGCCCCCGGCGTTGGTGATCACTTTGACTTTCTTCTTCACGATCAACGGCAAACAGGTTTGCAGCTGGGTCAGGAAATCTCCAGCATAACCCAAGGCCGGATTTTTCAACTGCTGCTTGCGCAGAATCGACATCGTGATCTCGGCCAGGAAATCGGCCGTGATGTAATCCAGTGGCCCGCCAGTCAGCTGCCGGCGCAGGGCATCGGTATCGTCGCCCCAATATCCACCCGAATTGCCGATGCGGATTTTTTTCTTCACGTTGTTCGCCTCCGGTCTGAGAGCTTGTTATATTCTGCGCACCCTTGATAATGCTTTCTGGACCCGGAAATGATCAAGCCCGAATCCGCCTCCGAGGCGAAAGGACCCTGTGCCGCCATGGCCTCAGCCGAAAACAGCCCCGGCAATTATTTCGTATTTGGGTTCCCCCTTTCGGGCGCCGCCTGGCAGCGGTACGGCGTGCGGGATGTGCTCCCGGACCACATCCCCACCGACCCGGACCTGCTCTCCTGGGAGATCCGCAGTCTGGCCGAAAACATCAACGAGTCTTCCTGGCGGCAATCCAGCGGTGACGCCGCGATCCCGGCGGAAGTGCTGCTGGCCCTGCGCACCTTAAATCAGGCCCTGCGCCATGTGGCCGGCAACTATTTTCGGGTCGAAAACACCGGCTGCCTGAATCGATGCCTCACCTGGTCGCAAGAGCGCCTCGGAGCCAAAAATACCAGCCAGCTGATGCACACCTTCGGCGAGCTCTTTCCCCCGCTGGCAGTGGCGCTGGCAGAGCTTGACCTGGACGTCTTTCTCGCCGACGAAAGCGACCGGACCATACTCGAGATGATCCTGTTGTTCATCAACGTCACCAATCCGGCGGCCGGACCCGCTATTCCGCTGTTCGACGACAGTGAACTGCGGCAACAGTCCAGCTTCACCGCCTTTGTCACCGGCCTGGAAGAACACCTGGAGAGCACCGAACCCGCCGGCACCGAAGGCCAGACGATTTTTCACCTGCTGCGCGCGCCCGCCCTGGCCAGCCCGGACTCCCTGGAAGGGCAACTGGGCTACATCAAGGACAACTGGGGCCACCTGTTGCCGGCTGACCTTTTGCGGCGGCTCGTTTTTGCCATCGATGTTTTGAAGGAAGTGGACCTGACCCGCAGTGCCGAATACGGCCCACCGCCGGTGCTTGAATTTGGCCCTGGTTCGCCGGGCTGGCAGGCCGACGAACCTGAGCCCGAAGCCTTCAGCCGCGACGCCGACTGGATGGCCAACGTGGTATTGATGGCCAAGTCGGTCTACGTGTGGCTCGATCAGATCAGCCGCAATTCCGGGCAGAAAGTGCACCGCCTGGACCAAATACCCGACGCGGAATTGGACCGCCTGGCTGCTTGGGGCATCAACGGCCTGTGGCTCATCGGCCTGTGGCAACGGGCCGACGCCTCCCGCAAGATCAAACAGCAGATGGGCAACCCCGAAGCCGCCGCCAGCGCCTACGCCCTGCACGACTACCGCATTGCCGACGACCTGGGCGGCGAGGCGGCGTGGCAGAACCTGAGCGACCGCGCCGGGCAACGCGGCATCCGGTTGGCCAGCGACATGGTGCCCAATCATATGGGGCTGGACAGCCGCTGGGTCGTCGACCATCCGGAATATTTTCTGCAATTGGAACACTCGCCTTACCCTTCCCACAAATTTG
This sequence comes from Candidatus Krumholzibacteriia bacterium, assembly GCA_016744275.1. Lineage (GTDB taxonomy): Bacteria > Krumholzibacteriota > Krumholzibacteriia > LZORAL124-64-63 > LZORAL124-64-63 > JAGRNP01. Next base: position 8,969 of record JADGEP010000123.1, read on the forward strand.
ACGGCCCCGACCTCTGCGACGAGCCGCAGGTTTCGGTGCGCATCGAAGACGGCTACCGCGATCATTCTGATGCCGCAGTGGTCTTTCAGCGGGTTGACCACAATACGGGGCAAGTGCGCTACATCTACCATGGCAACGACGGCACCAGCATGCCCTGGAACGACACCGCCCAGCTGAATTTCCTGCTGCCGGAAGTGCGCGAAGCCGTGACCCGAGTCATTCTCGACGTCGCGCGGCGCTTTCCCATCATCCGTTTTGACGCGGCCATGACCTTGGCCAAGAAGCACTACCAACGTCTCTGGTTCCCAGCTCCCGGAGACGCCGGCGCCATCCCCACCCGGGCTGAACATGGCCTGGACAAGCCGGCTTTTGACGAAGTCTTTCCCACTGAATTCTGGCGCGACGTGGTCGACCGCGTCGCCGCCGAAGTGCCTGATACACTATTGCTCGCCGAAGCTTTCTGGCTGATGGAAGGCTACTTCGTACGCACCCTGGGCATGCACCGGGTCTACAATTCGGCCTTTATGAACATGCTCCGGGATCAGAAAAATAGCGAATACCGGGACATTATAAAAGAAACTCTCGCCTTCGATCCGGGCATTCTTCAGCGCTTCGTGAATTTCATGAACAACCCCGACGAAAAAACAGCCGTCGAACAATTCGGCCGCTCGGACAAGTATTTCGGTTGTGCCCTGCTCCTGGTCACTTTGCCCGGCCTGCCCATGCT
>JADGEP010000124.1 GCA_016744275.1 Candidatus Krumholzibacteriia bacterium
GCATTAAGGTGGATACGCGGGTTGTAGCGGCCACCAATCGTGACCTGGATGCCGGAGCGGCCGCCGGCACCTTCCGCCAAGACCTGCTCTATCGGCTGAACACCCACATTGTGGCGGTGCCGCCGCTGCGTGAACGGCTCAGCGATGTGCCCATCCTGGCCGAACATTTCTTGCACCTGGTGTGCGAAAAATTTGGCGTGCGCACCCGCAGCTTTGCCCCCGAAACCACCAAGCGATTGCAAGCCCACCCGTGGGCTCGCAACAATGTGAGAGAGCTGCGCAATGTCATCGAACGGCTGGTCATCGCCGGCACCGAAGATGTGATCACCCCTGACCTGTTGCCCAAAGACGTTGGCAGTGGTTCTTCCGGACCGGTAACCATCGGCCCAGGGGGAGCGTCTGCCTCCTTACCGGGCGGAACCCTGAAAGAGCAAAAGACCGCCGCCGAGCGCCAAATCGTCCTGACGGCCCTGGAACGCAACGACTGGCACATCACCAATACGGCCGCCCAACTCGGGCTGGCCGATCATAGCAGCCTGCTGAAGGTCATGCGTCGCCATGGCCTCAAGAAATAACCGGAGGAATTCATGATATCCGTTCGCCTGCGCTCGGTTGCCGTTCTGGGTCTTCTATTGATGATGGCCACCACCTCGTACGCCATCTCTCCCTTCCTGGACTACCGCACCGACAGTTGGTTCATGCCCCAAAGCCCCAGCGTCACGGGCGGCCCGGTGGCCGGACTGTTCAACCCGGCCGCTTTTGCGTTGAACGATGTTGGCGGCACGGATTTTTGGTGGAATGATGGCAACATCCGCAGTGGCCTGGACAACTACGGCCTCGGTTTTGGCCGCAGCCTCAATTTCGCCATGAACACGAGCACCTACGGCACCCATGCCGAAAGTTACAAGATCTACGACTATCAGCTGGGCCTGGCCAGTGGCGCTCGCGACCATACATTTGGCGTCGGCTACCGCTGGTCCCGCGGCGAAACCCAACGCACCGCTCGTGAAAAGGCGCTGGTCATCGGCGCCGCCAACCGCAAGCGCAATTGGCTCAGCTATGGCAGCTCGGCCACCTTGAGCCTGGAATCAAAATCCGCCCAATACGTCTTTGACGTGGGCGTGCGGCCGTTTCAAAAAGACTTCCTGACGCTTTTTGCCGATTGGTCTGTCAACGACGATGAGGCCTTCTTCCAGGATGGTTCCTGGAGCGCTGGTGTGGCGGTCCGACCGATGGACGGCGTGCACCTCGGCTTCCGTGCCCGGGAAATGCCAGGTACTGACGACTTGAACTACTCGGTCATGGCAGGCTTCACCCTCGGCTTCATGAACGGTTCCGCCATGTCCCAGTTCGACGACGACAACGACGTGCTGGGGTACCACTACCTCTTGCGCGCCAACCCACCGTTCAAGGGCATGTCGGATCCGGGCCTGGTCTCATTCGAAAAAACGACCTACTTCCCACTCAGCCTCGAGAACAAGGTCCTGACCTATCAGAAGTATCGGCATTTCGACGACAAAAGAGTCGCCTGGCTGGACTTGTTGCGGTTGCTGAATGCCGTGCGTGATGACGACTCCATCGACATTTTTGTGCTGAATCTGGCAGGATTTAATGCCCGGCCTTCGCTGATCTGGGAATTCCGTGAGAAGCTGCTGGAAATCCGCTCGATGGGCAAAGAAGTCATCGTGCACACCGACCGTACCAACAGCCGCACCTACTATCTGGCCAGCGCTGCCGATGTCATCACCATGGACCCTTTCGGCGCCGTCAATATTCCCGGCCTGGCCCTGAGCCGCAGCTACCTCAAAGGCACTCTCGAAAAACTGGGTGTCGGTTTCCAGGCCCATCAATATTTCAAATACAAGAGCGCTGTCGAGACCCTCAGCCGCGACAGCATGTCCGAACCCGACCGTGAACAACGCCAACGCATCGTGGACGTGATCTACGAATCCTTGCGCGACGGCATGGCCGAAGGTCGCGACCTCAGTCCCCAACAGGTGGACGGCCTGATCGACAACAAGGCCTCCCTGGTTGCCCATGAAGCCCAGGCTGCAAATCTCATCGACGACATCACCCGCTGGGACACCTTGCTGCGAAAGCTGAGCGTTGAACGCAACGCACGTCCGGCCAGCCATGTACCCGGCGACCTTCACCGCAAGTTCTGGGATACGCAATGGGGCCAGCCGAAAAAGATTCCCGTCGTATATGCGGTGGGCAGCTGCGCCATGGATACGGGCATCAAGGGCCGCGCCACCAGCAAATACCTGCGCGGACTGGTGCACGACCCCGATGTGGCCGCGGTCGTGCTGCGCGCCGATTCGCCAGGCGGCGACCCGCTGCCCAGCGACCTGGTGGCCGAAGCGATCCGCATGCTGAGAGAGGCCGGCAAACCGGTCATCATCAGCCAGGGCGACGTCGCGGCCAGTGGTGGCTACTGGATCAGCATGGACGGCTCCAAAATCCTGACCACGCCCTTGACCATCACCGGTTCGGTTGGTGTGATCAGCGGTTGGATCTGGGACGATGGTTTCTCCGAAAAACTCGGCGTCACCAGCGACGTTGTCAGTCGAGGCGAACACGCCGACCTCTACGCCAACGTAAACCTGCCCTTCCTGGGTGGCATTCCTCGTCGTCCCATGAACGAGGCTGAATTGGCCCGCACCGAAGAAGTCATCCGCGGCATGTATGATCAGTTTGTCGGCGCGGTGGCCAACGGGCGGGGCATGACTACCGAAGCGGTGCATGAGATCGCTCAGGGCCGGGTCTGGATGGGTGGCGACGCGGTGGCCAATGGTCTCTGCGATCAATTGGGATCCCTGGACGATGCCCTGCAGCTCGCCCGCCAGGAAGCCGGCATTGCGGACTGGCGCGAAGTCGAGATCGTGGAATACCCACCCCGGCCATTCATCCAGTGGCCCAGCTTCGGCCCCAAGCTGCCGGGGCTGTTTGGAATCGGTGACCGATTGAACCAACAACTGGCCCGGCTCTATGGCCTGGGTGACGCCATCGCCGCCCCCGCGTCCGTTGAACTGCCCCTCGGCGCCCCGGGTTTGTCGGACTACGATGTGGAATTCCTGCAAAGCATGACCCAAAGCATGGGCGGCGCCTCGTTGCTGCTCTCGCCGGATCTGTTGCCAGCGGATTGGCGTCAGGTAGAAAAGGAATAACGAGCCAAATCAACCTGGGCCTCGCGGTATCGCACCGCGGGGCCCTTTCTCATATCAGGCCCCCTAGTGGCCGCCAAAACACAAACGGGGCGTGTCCCCACGGACACACCCGCGGCATCCACGCCGAATGTGTCAACGCTTACCCATTGCTAGACAACACGTTCGCCTTCTCATTCTTTTTGGCCATCCCCTTGCCTTTGTCTGGGTGAAATCGTCAACAACGGTCGCCGGACAACCCGGCACCGACAACACAGAGACAAGGAGTCCGCCATGAAAAAGCAACCCGTCACCACCAGCCAGGAACGGAAAATGAAATTCGCCGAAGCCGGTGTCTTGTTCGTTCTCGTTCTGGCGATCACGGTATTTGTAGGTGTCCGCATGGCCAGCCAAAGCGGAACCGACGAGACGACCGAAGTTGCAGTCACCGAGATTGCAACACCTATCGAATCAGCGCCCGAGGTCATCGAGCCCAGTGCCGAATTTGTCGCCGCCGCGGAGATCCCCGCACCCACCGGTGAAGAGACACTGGCCGTCGAACCACCCCGGGTTGTTTCCTACGCCATGGCCGAGCAAGCCTATTTCGAGGGTGACTACTCTGAAGCAGCCGACATGTTCGACACCTACACCGCCGATCACTCGGCCAACGCCTGGGGCTTCTTCATGCTCGGGTTGGCTGAATGGAAATCCGGCGAACTGGACGCTTCCGAAGAGGCCTTCATCGCGGCCTTGGACATCAAGCCCGACCATGTCAAAAGCCTCGTGAACTACAGCCGCGTGCTGGTTGAATTGGAACGTCCCCAGGAAGCCCGCGCCCAGATCGAATTGGCCCTGCAAAACGCTCCGGAAAACGTGGATGCCAACCGCATGTACAGCCGGATTTGCCACAACGAAGGCCTGTTGGACGAGGCCATCGAAGGCTACCTGCGGGTCCTGCAGGTGGAGCAGAATGACTTCTGGAGCTTGAACAACCTGGGCCTCATCCGCATCGAGCAGGAACGCTTTGAAGAGGCCCTCGCACCTCTGGCCAAGGCTGCTCGCCTGAACACCGAAGTCGCCTGCGTCCAAAACAACCTGGGCGTGGCTCTGGAGCGCACCGGCCATTACACGGCCGCCGCCGAAGCTTTTGAACTGGCCCTCGCCGCAGACGGCAACTACGAAAAAGCCGACGAAAGCCTGGACCGTGTCAGTGGCTTGACCGAAGCGATCGATCTGCAGACCATCGACCTGGCCGCCATGGCTGACGGCTTCAGCGCCTTCCCCACCGTGGTGATGATCGATGCTGTTGAAGATGATTTGGCCGACGCAACGGACGAACTGGAAATCGCGTCTTCCCTTAACCCCATCGCAGTTGCCGAAGAATCGCAGATAGACGGACCTCGCGATCAGTAGGAACTCGCTGGGACGGGGGCCGAAACCGGCCCCCACAAAAAAAGACCGCCGGCTCAATCCAGAGCCGGCGGTCTTCATTTTTATTGCCAGCGAGAATCACCCCTGCCAATTCCGCTCCACTTCATCCCAGTTGATCACGCTCACCACTTCGGACACTTCATCATTGTCGATGCGCATTTGGCCGAGCATTTCAACGGCGCCTTCAAGAGACCCGCCTTTGGCCAACATCTCCAACTTCAATGCCGAAGCGACAAATTTCCGGGCGCAGAAATTCGAAGCGCCGCCCTTCATGGCATGGGCCAGGATGGCCACTTGGTTCACATCCTGGATTTCAATGCATTGCTGCAGGGTGCTCAACTGGGCCTCGGCCGTTTCCTGGAAAATCTCGACGATTTCCTGCAACAGCTCGGCGTCCCCGTCCATATTGGACATCGCCTCTGCCAGGTCCATAACACTTTCAACGGCAATCGTTTCGTTCATCATTTGAGTGCTCCTGCAAGCGGCCACAATTCGTTCGGATTCCACGGTCGGGCCCACCAAAGTCGCAGTCCGCCGTCCAACACCATTGAATATCGGCTACCAATTGCTCCTGTTGAGCAGATTTTACAGAATTACTCAGACGAACTTCCCCGCGCCTATTTGGTCCCCTTGCGGCCAGGCGCCTTCTTCGAAACCGCCTTTTTCGCCGGGGCCTTCTTGGCCACCTTCTTGGCAATCTTCTTGGCCGGTTTGGAAGCCGGGCTCGACTTGGACAGGGCCTTCTTCGTCACGGCTTTTTTGGTGGAGGTCGCCTTGCCGGACGTCTTCTTGATCGGTGCCTTCTTGGCCGGCGCCTTTTTGGTCGCCGCCTTCTTGGTCGGGGGTTTTTTACCGGCGACTTTTTTGGTCGGTGCCTTTTTCGCAGGAGCCTTTTTCGCAGGCGCCTTTTTTACGGGGGCCTTCGCGGCCGCGGCCTTGTCGCGAGGCGTTGGCTTACCCGCTGATTTACCTGTCGGCCGGCCCTGTGCCTGCTTATCTGTCGCCAATACCGGCTGTTCATTCTGCGACCGCGCCGGCTGCTTTGAGGAAGCCTCCGACTTGCCCACGTTGCCGCCGCTGCTTGGGGCGGGCACCGCTTCATTTCCACGAGGCGGATCAGTCGCTGGCCTTTCGCCACCACCGCTGGAACCACCGCGGCCACCTCGGCGCCGGCGTCGCGAAGAACGGCTGCTGCCATTGCCCGCTTTTTCCGGATTGGTGCGCGTTTCGGCTTCCAGGCCTGTGCCCAGGCCCTGCACCACCCAGGTGCCACCAGCTGCGGCATCGCGTTCCACAATCAACAAGCCCAGTTTTCGGGCTTCATCCAGCAGGTCGCCGAAGGTCGAAAAACCATGGGCCCGTTCGGTGAAATCCGGCTGCTTGCGGGTCATGGTGTCCTTGATCAACGAGGAATAGAGCATGCCGCGGTTTTCCACCAACAGGCTCTGCACCGTCTTGACCAGGAAATCGAAAAGCTCGCGTTTGTCGGCCGGCACATTGGCCGCAGATCCGCCCAGACGGCGCTGGGTGTGGCGATAGATGTCATCGTAAAAAATGAATTCGTCGCAGTTGTTGATCAACAGCTTGCTGCTCGAGTTTTTCACGCCGATCCCGATCACGCGCTTGTTGTTTTCCCGCAGTTTCGAAACCAGGGGGGAAAAATCGGAGTCGCCCGATACGATCACAAAAGTATCGATGTGTTCTTTCGAATAGCACATATCCATGGCGTCCACGACCATCCGGATGTCGGCGCTGTTCTTGCCGGAAATGCGAGGCATGGGAATTTCGATCAATTCGATGGCAGCTTCGTGCAGGGGTGACATGTGTTCTTTGTAATAATGCCAGTCTGCATAGGCCTTTTTGACGATGATTTTGCCTTTTTCCAATAGGCGCTGTAGCAATGGGGTGATGTCAAAACGCTGCCGCGCATCCCGCGCGCCAAGGGCAACGTTGTCAAAATCGATAAAAAGAGCGAGATTGGTTTCCCGGTCCTGGCTCATGTCCGCCTCCTTGCGAGAGCAAATTCCCGGATGATGTCGGGGCCAACATACGTCATATGAGAGGGCAGGACCACCGCTATCCTGGCCCAGGTAGAACGATTGCCGGCTAAAAAACAGGAGTTTTTTTCATGTCCGAGATTCTCAGCGCCCAGGACCTCCGCTTGCTTGTCGAACGGGTTTTCCAGCCTTCATCTCAGGATAAGGGTCTGGCCATCATCGTGGACCTGCCCGATGACCGCCTGGCCGACAACCCGGACTGGACCCACCGGCGCGAAATGGCCGCCAATTGGTACCGGGAACTGCTCACCGAACAAGAGAACCTGGGCCTGGAACGCATCACCCTCGCTTGGTTTCGCAACGCCGGGGGCAACAACGCCGACCTGCCGGCCACCTGCGTGCCCGGAGACGGCCTGACGGTCTGGGGCAACGCCGACGACCTCGAAGGCAAAGAAATGCCGTTCACCGAGCTTTTCGACACCCACAGCATGGTCCTGGCTCCGACCGAGCTTTCGGCCACCGCTCCGCTGAAGGTCGCCACCCGCGGCGCCGCCTTCCGCGCCGCCACCATGCCCGGATTTCTGCCCTCGATGATCCCCGCCCTGCGCCTGGACTACAACGAGATCAACCGGCGGGTGAATCTGCTCAAAGATTGGTTGGATGTCGCCACCGTGGCCCATTTCGACTTTGAGGCCGGCGAAGACACCCATCACCTCGTGCTGGACCTCCGCCACAACCAGGGACACGCCTCCGGCGGCCTTTTCCCCACCAATGGTATTGCGGGCAACCTGCCCTCCGGCGAGGCCTATATCGTGCCCTACGAAGGCAACATTGACGGCGACGCCAGCGGTTCGCAGGGCACTCTGCCGGTGCAAATTGGGAATGAAGTGGTGGTTTACGCCATCGAGAGCAATAAGGCGGTGCAAGTCTTGACCAAAGGCCCCGAAAGTGAACGCGAGGCCGCCCATTTGACCGCCGAACCGGCCTACGCCAACCTGGCCGAATTGGGACTCGGCGTGCTGGGCGATTTTGGCCTCAAACCCACTGGCAGCATCCTCTTGGATGAAAAACTGGGCCTGCACATCGCCTTCGGCCGCAGCGACCACTTTGGCGGCTCGGTAGGCCCGGATGATTTTTCCGGACCGGACGCCGTGATCCATCTGGACCGGGTCTATATCCCGGAAACACAGCCTAAAGTGATCGTACGGGAAGTGCGCCTTGCCACGCCGGGCCTGGAAGATCGGGTCATCATTGCTGATGGGGTGTTTGTGGGATTGTAGGGAGGCCGAAAAAAGGGGGGCCGGGACCTGTCGGTGAATGACTCTCGCCCTAAGTCATTCTGACGTGGTGGTCCCGGCCGTGATAGGCACCTTGTTCATTTGCCCGCTTTACCTGAATTGGGTTCCCTCATACAGGTGAAGCATATATCGAGTCCATTTAAACAGAATTTAGGATTTTCTTTAAATCCTAATCAAATAAATATCCCAGTGGTTCTCTCTTCATTTGAGAGGCCGCCGGTATCGCTAAAGATTTACTTATATTAATACCAGATGGTTAGAGCCCTCTGATCGAGAGCTCAGTCCTCCGGTTTTGGGTCGAAAAACGGGCCATTATTTTGGATTTTGCCCGGCAAAGCCCAGAATGAAACCCCGCGGGAGAGTTCGCAAACGAATCCGACAGCCGGAAAGGGCGTCTTTTGGACCACGTAGGGCACATATTCCGACCACCCAGTGAAGCGGAGAGCCTGTTGTTGCAGGTGAGTCTCGGCTGCAGTCACAACAAATGCACTTATTGCGCAATGTACGACGACCCGAGTCAGAAATTCCGGGTCAAACCCTTGGCGCAGGTGCGAACGGACGTCGGCGACGCGGCCGCGTATGCTGCCAGCGGCCTGACTATTCGCCGCGTATTCCTTTGCGACGGCGACGCCCTGATCCTGCCCACCGATCATCTGTTGGAAATCCTGCAGATGTTGCGGGACCAAATCCCTTCCGTGCGCCGCGTCGGCATCTACGGCGATGCCCGCAGCATCTTGCGCAAGAGCCCGGCAGAACTGCAACAGCTGCAGCAGGCCGGCCTGGGCATCGTCTACCACGGCGTTGAAAGCGGCGACGACCAGGTGCTTGAGCGCATCGTCAAAGGCTCCACCGCAGGCGAAGCCATTGCCGCCGCCCATTTGCTGCGCGGCGCAGGCATCAGGCACTCGGTGATGGTCATGCTGGGCATCGGCGGTCAGGAACGGTCAGTCGAACACGCCGTGGCCACAGCCCGGATCCTGACGGCCATGGATCCACCCTTTGTCGGCGCGCTGACCACCACCGTGGTGCCCAATACGCCCCTGGCCGCCGAACAGGACGCCGGCGAGTTTGTCTTGCCGGACCAGTGGGGCCTGCTGGCCGAACTGCGCACCATCCTGGCCGAAAGCACTTTCACGAGATGCCGCTTTCACGCCAACCATGCCAGCAACTATTTGCCGCTCAGCCTGAATCTGCCGGCCGACCAGCAGCGCGGCCTCGAGCAGCTGGACCGCGTCCTGCAGAATCGCGATGAAGATGACCTGCGGCCCGAATATTTGCGGGGATTGTAGGGCTGTTTTCGAACAGCACGTGTGCCCGCCCTTGACACTGCGCCGCCTCCGATGGATCATTTCCTCAAGAACATAGGTTCCGCCTACCACAGCTGAAGAGAGCCGCAATGTCCGAGGAGACCACCAAACCGATCCGCCTGCTCATCGCTGACGATGAGGAGGATCTGGTCACCTTTCTGGCGCACCGCCTGCGCAAACGCGGTGTTGACGTGACCATGGCTCTCAGTGGTGCCGAGGCTGTGTCGGCCGCCACCCAGCTGACGTTTGATGTCGCGGTGGTTGACCTGAAGATGCCGGACATGGATGGCATTCAGGTCATCGAACAATTGAAGGCCATGCAACCCCACATCGAAGTGCTGATGCTCACCGGCCACGGCGGCCACAGGCATGGCGTCATGCACGTCGCGTAACCGGTTGGCAAAGGCCAAACGCCAGTCAACATCATCCGCAGCCAGCAATTCAGCCACGGCAATATCGCGGGTCCATGCGTCACAAGATGTGAGGTAAACGGTAT
>JADGEP010000125.1:0-6061 GCA_016744275.1 Candidatus Krumholzibacteriia bacterium
GGGCAGGATTCCGTGCTGGGCAAGTTGGAAAAATTGTTGGCCGAAGGGGGCTTTCGGACCATGAATGAATACGTGGACGAGTTGTCGGCCTCCGGCAGAATTTGAGCGAAAGGTTGCGGCATGAATGCATGGCGATGGACAACAGTTGGCTTGCTCGGGTGGATGTTGTTGGCGACACAACCGGCGACGGCACACTTGCGGGAATTTCCTGACGAAGTGAAGGTCGAAAAACCAACTTTTGGCAACGTGCCCGGCTTTTCCTGGGTCAAGGCCGACCTCTTGTGCGCCATGGCTCGCCCCGGTCGTGAACGGGCGCTGAAGCAGGACCTGGCAGCGTTGCAGGAGGCCGGCGTAACGGTTCTGGTTTCCCTGACCGAAGAGCCGGTTGCGGCAGAGACTTTGAAAAAATTCGGGATCAAGGGATTGCATTTGCCGGTGGAAGATTTCACTCCACCGAGCCTGCTGCAGATGGAAATATTTCTGGCCGAGGTCGACAGCGCAAGTACTAACGGGCAGGCCTTGGGTATCCATTGCACGGCGGGTAAGGGGCGTTCGGGCACCATGCTGGCAGCCTATTTTGTAACACAGGGAATGACGGCGCCCGAGGCCCTGGCTAAAATCAGGCGCTTGCGGCCTGGCTCAGTCGAGACCCCAGAGCAGGAAGCGCGGATTGCGGAATTTGCAGCAGGTTGGACCCAACCCGGCAACTAGCTGCGTCAGGTGGGGCCTTTACAGGCTTCATTTTGTCTGGCCGTGAAGTGAGCCTTGTCGGCCGCGAAATGGCACTGCTTGTATTTCTTTTCTGACCCGCACCAACAGGGAGCGTTGCGGCTCAGGTCGCGGGCCGACTCGGGCGGTGTTTTTCCGCCGGAAAATAGTTTCTGCCAAATGCCCACTGATGCCCTCGTCTCTATAACGAACTGAAATCTGTGCCCACGTTCAGGCACAATTTAGCACCTGGTGATCCGGCATCACAGCGGAATTGATGGCAAGAAGGCCAATCCGATCTAAATTGTCGGCACCGAACTCTCTGTTCCTGTTTCCCTATCCAATTCCTGGAGATCAAAATGGTGCTGCGGAAATTGTGCCTGTTGGCCCTGTTCTTGGTGATGTCGTGGGCTCCTGCCCAGGCCGGCGATCTGACCTATCTGGCGGCGCGCCTGGATGCCGAGGAATTGAACGAGCTGCAGGAAATGGCGCCCAATGTGGTGTTTTTGACGGGTCTGACGGACGAGCAGGCCTTGGCGCGGGCCGCCGAAGTGGATGCCGTTGACGCACACTTGCTGACGGCAGAGTTTCTGACTGCGGCCACCAATTTGCGCTGGGTGCAATCCTGGAGCGCGGGCGTGGACAGCTATCTCAAAGTTGAAGGCCTGCGCGATACCGACCGCATCGTGCTGACCAATATGCAGGGCGTGCATGGGCCGGCCATCGCCGAGCATGTGATGGGCTCACTGCTGGCCTTGACGAGGAAGCTGCCCCAACTGCACACGCTTCAACGCGAGGGCAAGTGGGATCGCCAGGGGGCCGCTGGCGCGACGACTCTTGCGGGGCGCACGATGTTTGTGGTGGGCATGGGAGGCATCGGTTCACAAGTGGCCCGCCGGGCTCATGCTTTTGACATGAGAGTATTGGCGACTGTGCGCAATCCGGCGCGAAAAACGAAGCCGGATTTCGTGGCGCAGATGGGCGGCGCTGATGATTTGGACAAGTTCTTGGGCCAGGCCGAAGTCGTTGTCGTAGCCCTGCCCTTGACCGCTGAAACAGAGGGCCTGTTTGATGCCGCAGCATTTGCGCGCATGCCTGTCGGGTCCTGGTTTGTGAACATCGGCCGCGGCCCCATCGTCGTCACCGGTGATTTGGTGGCGGCGCTCAAATCCGGGCATCTGGCTGGTGCGGCCTTGGATGTGACCGACCCCGAGCCCTTGCCCAGCGATCATGAGTTGTGGGGGATGCCCAACGTGATCATCACGCCGCATGTGGCCAGCCGGGCCGAATTGACGGGTGAACGACGCTGGGATATCATCCGGGAGAACGTGCGGCGTTTTGCTCAGGGCGAAAAATTGATCAATGTCGTGGACAAGAAAACGGGCTACTAAAAGCAGGCCCAAGGAGGCGCCATGTTGCGCATCGTAGTGGTCGGCGGGACCATGCTGATCATTGTCGTGATTTCGGTCATCGCCATTGTGGTGTCGACCTCCCAGGGAGCCGACTGGAGCGAATCATGCTGGAAGTCGGACAAGAAAAATACCGATTCGGACGAGTCATAATCCTGCCTATTATCTGAGTGAATGGATAAACAGTGGCGGTCTGTTTGTATCGTTTATATATTCAACCATATGGTTGAACAAAATAAGCACAATCTTGATCGCGTGTTCGCTTCCCTGAGTGATCCGACCCGGCGCCTGCTGTTGCGACGGCTGTGCATCGGACCGGCAACTGTCAGTGAATTGGCGGCTCCCCTGGATATGTCACTCAACGCGGTGTCCAAGCATTTGAAGGTGCTGGAACTGGCGGGGCTCATCCGGCGGGATGTCGTGGGCCGGGTGCACCACATCACGCTCAACGCCGCGCCCTTGGCTGAAGCCGAGGCCTGGGTGAACCAATACCGCCAGTTTTGGGATGCGCATCTGGATTCATTGGAAGATTGGTTAAAACTCGACAACGAGAGGAAAAATGATGAGTGAATTGACCCTGAAATTGTCCCGCCACCTGTTGGCGTCGCCCGAGGCGGTCTTTGACGCCTGGATCACTCCCAGCAGCATGGCTCAATGGTTGAGCCCCATGACCACCGCCGAGGTGCCGCATCTGGATTTGAAAGTCGGTGGAACCTACCAGATCAATATGCACGGCGAGGGCGTAGACCATGTCCACACGGGCAAGTATATTGAAATCGACCGGCCCCATCGACTGGCCTTCACGTGGGTGTCTGATGGCACGGGGCAGGAGGAAACGCTGGTGACCCTGGAAATGATGGCTGATGGCGAGGGCACGGCTTTCACGCTGACCCACGAACGGCTTCCGCACGCGGAATCGCGGGACAATCACAAAATGGGGTGGAGTGCAATATTGACGAAACTTGAGGGTGAAGTGTCGGGAACAAAGGCGTAATATTGGGTGCTGGACAGAAGAAAACGAACCCTTCGCCCTGAGGTTCGTTTTCTTCATCTCGCCCGTATCTTTTCGCCTGAGCCAGGAACGTTCCGCAAGGGGGAAGCGGGTTGGCTGATGTCCTTGGTTCGTTGTATCCTACGCATCTCGCTGGGGAAAGGTTCCCCGGTTTTGTGAAATAATTGGAGAGGACGAAAAATAATGTCCATGCTGAGGCAGGATCCTCTGACGGGCCGCTGGGTGATCATCGCTGCGGGCCGCAGCGCCCGGCCCAATGAGTTTCCGACCCAGACCCGAGACAGGTCCCCGCGCACCGATTGTCCGTTCTGCCCGGGCAACGAAAACCAAACCACACCAGAGGTTTGGGCTCTCGGGCGGGCTACCGGTCAAGCCGAAAACGGGCCGGGATGGCAGATGAGGGCGTTTCCAAATATGTACCCGGCTCTGGTGCCGGCCGATGCGGTGGCACCCTTTGGGCGGGATGAAGGCGCAGACCACGAGCTTTTTCGTCAGACTGCGGGCCTTGGCCGCCATGAAGTGGTGGTCTATTCTCCTAATCATCAGGATAGCCCGGCGGCCCTGGGGCCTGACCATATGGCAGCGTTATTGCTGATTCTGCGGGATCGGGCCCAGGATTTTTCTCAGCACCCACAGGTGCGTTATGTGTCGGCTTTTTGCAACCACGGCCCAGAGGCTGGCGCAACCCTGGCTCATCCCCACATGCAAATCATCGGGGCGCCCGAAGTGCCTCTGTTGGCGGCCTGCAAGGCGAGTCGATTTGCGGCCTACCGCCAAGACCGCGGCCAATGTCTGTTGTGCGACTTGGAGGCTGCCGAAAGGGCCTCCGGCAACCGCATTGTAGCGGCCAATGATCGTTGGACCGCTTTGGCTCCGTGGGCCAGTCGTTTTCCCTGGGAACTGCTTTTCATTCCGCGTCGGCATGGGGCCTCGCTGGCCCAGGCCACCACGGAGGAATTGCAGGCCCTGGCCGCTGTGCTTTCGCCGGCGTTGCAGCGCCTCTTCACTTTCCACGAAGATCCGTCCTTGAATATCGTGATCCACAGCACGACCGTCGACACTGCTGGTCAGGACGAAGACGGCAACAATTTTCATTGGCATTTGGAAGTCCTGCCTCGACTCAGCCGCCCGGCGGGGTTTGAAGTGGGCACCGGATACACCATCAACTCGGCAGTGCCTGAAGATGTGGCCCGTTGGCTGCGCGGCGAAGGAGATTGACCGTGAACATCCTGATGATCAGTGCCGAGATGGCCCCGGTGGCCAAGGTTGGCGGCTTGGGAGATGTGGTGGACGCGTTGTCCCGGGCGTTGGCGGCCAGCAAGCACGACGTGCGGGTGGTTTTGCCTTTGTATGGCCATCTGGATCGCAAAAAAGAAAAGATCACGCTGATCAAAACTTTGCCGCCGTTGAGCGTGCGGGTGGGGCAGCAGGTGCACGATGTCCGTTTCTATCGCTGTGGTTCGGCCCGTGCGGCGGTGAAGGTCTACATGGTCGAGTGCGCAACTCTCTTTGATCGGCCCGGAATTTACACGGACAAGGAAGGCGCCGGGTTCGACGATTCGCTGGCGCGGGCTTCCTTGCACGCCCAGGCCGCGCTGATGTTACCGCGCCTGCTGAATTGGCCCGTGGATGTGATCCATGCCCATGATGCCGAAGCGGTGCCTGCCGTATTGTACCGCCGCCAGTGGTTTGCTGAGCGCGAGGTGCCCGGCGCGGCGGCGACGGTGCTGACGATCCACAATCTGGCTCATCAGGAAGTGCATGCGGCCAGTGCGGTGCAGACGCTGGGGCTGCCGGGGACCATGGCAGCCTACCCGGGACTGCTGGAGTTTCACGGACAACTGAATCTGTTGAAGGCAGGCATCGTTGCAGCCGACGTTGTCAATACGGTGAGTCCGAACTATGCCCATGAGACCCGCAGCACCGAGGCCTTCGGCTGTGGCCTGGAGGAGATGCTGGCCAGTCGGGGCGAAGACTACATCGGAATTCTCAACGGTGCCGACTATGGCACCTGGGATCCGGCTCGGGATCAGGCGCTGCCGGCAAAATTTGGCCCCGGCAACTTGGCGGGTAAGGCGATCTGTCGGGAGAAGCTCCTGACGGAATTGAAGCTGGTTGGCAGCTCGGATAAGCCCGTGTGTGGTTTTGTGGGCCGACTGGTGCGGCAGAAAGGCATGGAATTGCTCTTGCCGCTGCTGGATCGCCTGGCCGGTGATGGTTTCACTTTCGCAATCCTGGGCACGGGTGAACCGCGCCTGGAAAAAGCGGTGCGCGCAGCGGCGGCGCGGCATCCGGGACAGGTGGCCTTTTGCGCCGAGTTTGACGAAGGGTTGGCTCACCGGATCTACGCTGGCAGCGACTTGTTTTTGATGCCCAGCGACTTCGAGCCCTGCGGCTTGTCGCAAATGTATGCCCTGAAATACGGCACGCCGCCGGTGGTGCGCAAAACCGGTGGTCTGGCTGATACGGTGGCTGATACGGTGGCCGCTGTTGGTGGTGCCAAGAAGGCGGATCAAGGCACTGGGTTTGTTTTTGACGACGCCCGGCCCGAAGAGCTGTTGGCGGCGCTCAGGCGGGCCGAAAAAATGTGGGCCGATCCGGAGGCCTGGCTAGCTCTCCAGCAGCGCGGCATGGCCTGTGATTTCAGTTGGGCCGAAGCGGCCGTCGAATACGAAAAAATGTACACGCGCATACTGCGCCCAAAAGTGAGGAAGTTCATGTCCGGGTCGCAGCCCATTTCATCTGATGTCGCGCAACTGGCCGCCGAGGGAATGCGCCAGTCGGACATGCCGCTGGTCTTGCTCAGCGACGAGGGCTTGGTGCTGGTGGCCAGTGTCGGCGCCGAAAGACTGTTTGGTTGCGGGGCGGCGGAGTTGGCCGGCGAAGAATTGGCTCACCGTTTCACTGAGCCGGATGAGCTGCGGCATTTGGT